>JAEWCA010000145.1 GCA_023390875.1 Actinomycetes bacterium | reverse complement strand
GCCGCGCTGCGCGCCGGCCTGGCCGCGGACCGCGACCCGCTCGCGTCGCCCGTCGACGTCGTCGTGAAGCCCGGGGACTTCGCGCAGTGGGCCCGCGGCGCCGCGGTCGTGGCCCTGCAGGACTTCGTGCTGCGCGCACCCTGACCTCGGAGACGCGCCCTAGTTCCGCGCCGCGTCTCCGGGCCAGGTGCGTTCGCCGGACGGTCGCTGCGACTGCCACCAGGTCGCTGCGCCGTCCCCGTCGTACTCACGGGACAGGTGTGCCACCAGGACAGCGAGCGCGACGACGAGCGGTTCGGCACGCTGCGGGAGTGGCCTGTTCCTGTCGGGGTCCGACGCGACGTCCCGTCCCTGCAGGTCGGCCAGCACCAGCCAGGACGCGACCTTCATCGGCTCGAACGCGAGGAGCTGCCCCACGGGGAACGTGGCGGCGGTGTCGGCGGCGAGCCGGCTGAGCGTCGCTGCGGGATCGTGGACGGCGCGCGCGAGCGAGGTCGCATGCCCCAGGAGCCACCGGGCCGCGTCGGTGGACTGGGCGGTGCTCATGCTCGGGATGTCCGGGTGTCCGTCCGCCAGGAGCGCGGCGACCAGCGCGTGCCCGATCTGCGGGCCGGTGCGCGGGTCGGTGATCTCCCCGGTGGTGCTGGTCAGCGTGACCCCCTCGGTCCGACGATCCGTCCCCTTCCCGCGTGCGGTCCCCTGCGTCGCACCGGTCCAGAGCGTCGACCGTACGGGCGTGAGGGCGCGCGCGGCATACGTCATGTGACGGCATTCGCGGCACCTGGCGGTCGCCGTCGCCACGGCCGCGACAGGTCAGTGCAGGCTCATGGCGAGCGCGCGGGTCGCTCGGACATCTCCGAAGACCCGTCCCGGCTGGGCGGCCATCAGAGCAGGACGGCGCCCTTCGACGCCGATTGCACGAGCTTCGCGTACTTGGCCAGCACGCCGCGCGTGTACGTCGGAGGCAGCGGCGTCCAGCCGGCCCGGCGGGACTCGAGCTCGGCGTCGTCGACCAGCACGTCGAGCGTGGCGTTCGCGACGTCCAGCCGGATGCGGTCGCCGTCCCGGACGAACGCGATCGGACCGCCGTCGACGGCCTCGGGCGCGACGTGACCGACGCACAGACCGGTCGTGCCGCCCGAGAAGCGGCCGTCGGTGAGCAGCAGGACGTCCTTGCCGAGGCCGGCACCCTTGATCGCGCCCGTGATGGCGAGCATCTCGCGCATGCCCGGCCCGCCCTTCGGGCCCTCGTAGCGGATGACCACCACGTCGCCCGCGACGATCGTGCCGTCCTCCAGCGCGTCCATCGCGGCGCGCTCGCGGTCGAACACCCGGGCGGTGCCCTCGAACACGTCGGAGTCGAACCCGGCCGACTTCACGACCGCACCCTCGGGCGCGAGCGAGCCGTGCAGGATCGTGATGCCGCCGGTGCGGTGGATCGGGTTGTCGAGCGCGCGCAGGATCTTGCCGTCGGGGTCGGGCGGGTTCACGTCGGCGAGGTTCTCCGCGACCGTCTTGCCCGTCACCGTGAGGCAGTCGCCGTGCAGCAGGCCCGCGTCCAGCAGCGCCTTCATCACGACCGGGACGCCGCCGATGCGGTCGATGTCGTTCATGACGTACCGGCCGAACGGCTTGAGGTCGCCGAGGTGCGGGACCCGTGCGGCGACGCGGGAGAAGTCGTCGAGCGTGAGGTCGACCTCCGCCTCGTGCGCGATCGCCAGCAGGTGCAGGACCGCGTTCGTCGAGCCGCCGAACGCCATGACGACGGCGATCGCGTTCTCGAACGCCTCCTTCGTCATGATCTGGCGTGCCGTGATGCCGCGGCGGAGCAGCTCGACGACGGCCTCGCCCGACTTGTGCGCGAACGCGTCGCGGCGGCGGTCCGCCGACGGCGGCGCGGCCGAGCCCGGGATCGACATGCCGATCGCCTCCGCGACCGACGCCATCGTGTTCGCGGTGTACATGCCGCCGCACGCGCCCTCGCCCGGGCAGATCGCGCGCTCGATGCGGTCGACGTCCTCGCGGCTCATGAGCCCGCGCGCGCAGGCGCCCACGGCCTCGAACGCGTCGATGATCGTCACGTCCTTCTCGGTGCCGTCCTCGAGCTTGACCCAGCCCGGCGCGATCGAGCCGGCGTAGAGGAACACGCTCGCGAGGTCGAGCCGCGCGGCCGCCATGAGCATGCCGGGCAGGGACTTGTCGCAGCCGGCCAGCAGCACCGAGCCGTCGAGCCGCTCGGCCTGCATGACGGTCTCGACCGAGTCCGCGATGATGTCGCGGCTCACCAGCGAGAAGTGCATCCCCTCGTGGCCCATCGAGATGCCGTCCGACACCGAGATCGTGCCGAACTCGAGCGGGTACCCGCCCGCGGCGTGCACGCCCGACTTGGCCGCCTTGGCCAGCCGGTCGAGCGACAGGTTGCACGGCGTGATCTCGTTCCACGAGCTCGCGACACCGATCTGCGGCTTCGCGAAGTCGCCGTCACCGAGACCGACCGCTCGGAGCATGCCCCGCGACGCGGTGGCCTCCAGTCCGTCGGTGACCGTGCGCGAGCGGGGCTTGATGTCCGGCGTGCTCATGCCGCGAGTCTAGGGACGCGACGCCGTCCTGCTCGGCGGGACGCCCCGCGTCCTCCCGGTCCGTCGCGTCCCGCCCCGGTGTGACGTCGGCCGCCATCCCTCAAGCCCGGCCCTCGCCGGCCGATCCGACAGGAGACCTGGGCAGGGTGGGCGGCCGCACGCCCTGCCGGGAGGACGACGACGAGACGGAGGCGGCCATGACCACTCCGCCCCGCCCGGCTGCCTGGCCGGACCGGGTGACCTGGCGCGCCTTCCTCGTCGCCGGGCTGCTGCTCACCGCGGTCGTGCTGGTCGTCCCCGGCTGGCCCGGCGAGGTCCTCTGGGACGTGGTCCCGCTGATGTCGGTCCTCGCGATGATGGTCGGCGTGCGGCGGCACCGCACGGCCGTGACGCGCGCCTGGTGGTGGCTCACCGCGGGGACCGCGATCTGGGCCGTCGCGGACGTCGGCTGGACGGTCTGGTACGTCGCCGTCGGGGGCGACGCCGACCTCGTGCCGTGGTGGTTCGACGGCTTCTACACGCCCACGTACGTGTTCCTCGTCGTCGGGTTCGCGCTGCTCCCCCGCAACTCGCTGCGCGCGCGGCACGAGACCGCGACGATGGACGCCATCGTCGTGGTCGTGGGCGCGGCCCTGCTGTACTGGGTGCTCGTCTTCCGCGGGTTCGTCGGTGCGCACTGGCTCGACGACGCCGGGCGCATCCTGTCCGTCGTGTCGCTCGCGATGGGGCTGGGCGTCGTGCTGCTGGCGTCGCGACTCTGGTTCCGGTACGGCGGCGGCAACGGGGCGTACGCCCTGCTCGCGTGCGGCGTGGCCGCGTCGACCATGGGGGACGTCCTCTGCACCGTGACGCTCGTCGGCGACGGGGCACCCGGGATCTCGCTGCTCGACACGTCCCTCGCCGAGGGCCTCGGGAGCGCCGCCTGGCTGTGCTGGTTCGTGCTGTTCGGCGCCGCCGCCCTCCACCCCGGCGTCGCCGGGACGCCCGACGCGAAGCCCAGCCCGGGTCTCACGCTCGCGCGCGGGGTCGTGTTCTTCGCGATCGCCACGGTCGGCCCCGTCACGTTCCTGTTCACGTTCCGGGCCGGGTCGACCGTGACCCTCGCGTGGGGCGACCTGGCCGTCCCGCTGCTCACCGTCGCGCTGCTGTCGGCCTTCCTCGTCGGCCGGCTCGTGGTCGGCACCAGCACCGCGCAACGGCGCGCGCTCGAGCTCGACCGGCAGGCGGCGCAGCTGTCCCAGGCGCTGCGCGACCAGCACTCCCTGCAGGAGCTCCTCAGCCATCAGGCGCAGCACGACCCCCTCACGGGCCTCGCCAACCGCACGCTGTTCACCGACCGCCTCGCCGACCCCGGCGCCGCCGGCTCCAGCCGGGCCGTGCTCATGGTCGACCTGGACGGCTTCAAGCGCGTGAACGACGACCACGGGCACCACGCGGGCGACGACCTGCTGCTGCAGGTCGGGCGACGGCTGCGCGACCTGGTCGGCGACGACGACACGCTCGCACGGCTGGGCGGCGACGAGTTCGCGCTCGTGCTCACGGGCACCGACGAGGCCGGGGCCCGCGACCGTGCCTGGCAGCTCGCGCGCGCGGTGTCCGAGCCGTTCCTCGTCGAGGGGCAGGCCGTCCGGATCACGGCGAGCGTCGGGGTACGCGTCGTCGACGGCCACGTCAGCACCGAGGAGACGCTGCGCGACGCCGACCTCGCGCTGTACGCCGCGAAGGCCGGCGGCAAGAGCCAGGTGTGCGTGTTCCACCCGCGGCTGCGCGACGCGCAGGTCGAGCGGGCCAGGATCGCCGACGGCCTGCGGCTCGCGCTCGACCGCGACGAGCTCGTGGTGCACTACCAGCCGGTCGTGCGGCTCGAGACCGGCGAGGTGCTGTCCGTCGAGGCGCTGCTGCGCTGGCACTCGCCGGACGGGCTCGTCATGCCGGACCGGTTCATCCCCGTCGCCGAGGACACCGGGCTTATCGTCCCGATCGGCGACCACGTGCTGCGCCGGGCCTGCGCCGACGCCCGGGCCTGGTTCGACGAGCACGGGGTCGGCGTGCACGTGAACGTCTCCGGCCGCCAGCTGCGCGAGCCCGACGTCGTCGACCGGGTGCTCGCCGCGCTCGACGCCGCGGGGCTGCCCGGCCGGGCGCTCGTGCTGGAGATCACCGAGACGACGCTGCTCGCGACGGGCGGGGCCGAGGACGCCCTCGTCGTGTCGCACCTGTCGCGGCTCCGCGAGCACGGCGTCCGGGTCGCGATCGACGACTTCGGGACCGGCTACTCGTCGCTCGCCTACCTGCAGCAGCTGCCCGTGGACATCGTGAAGATCGACGGTGCCTTCACGCGGTTCGCCGCCGAGGGCGGGGACGAGGCCCGTCGGCGGCGTGCCCTGGCCAGCGCGATCGTCGACCTGTGCGGCACGCTCGACCTGCAGGCGGTCGCCGAGCAGATCGAGACCGACGACGAGGCGGACGCCCTCCGCGCGCTCGGCTGCCCGCAGGGCCAGGGCTACCGGTTCGGTCGCCCCGTGCCCCGCGAGCAGATCGACGCGCGGCTGGCCGGCAGGTCGGCCGTCCCGTCCGCGCGCGCCGCGCGGGAGCCCGTGCGTCCGTCGTCC
>JAEWCA010000093.1 GCA_023390875.1 Actinomycetes bacterium | reverse complement strand
GCACGCCCCTCGTCGCGGTGCGCCCCGTCGGACGGCTCGCGCGCGGCAACGTCGTCCGCAACCCGCGACGGACCGCCAACACGGCCGGCGCGCTCATGATCGGCATGGCGCTCGTCGGCGCGTCGGCGGTCATCGCGGCGACCGCGCAGGCCTCGACCCGCGCGATCGTCACGCGCGAGGCCAGCACCGACTTCATCCTGCGGGTCGCCCCCGCGGGGACCGTCCCCGCGCAGGCCGTCGCCGACGTGCGAGCCCTGCCCGACGTGCGCGCCGCCGACGCGTTCGCGACGGCCGCGGTCCGCGTCGAGCAGGGCGACGGCGACTCGTTCACGATCACGGGTGTCGACCCCGAGGCCATCGGGCGCAGCGTCCGGACCACCGAGGTGCAGGGATCGTTCCGGGACGCGCTCGCGCGCGGCGACGTCGCGGTGCAGCGCACTACCGCGCGCGACGAGGGCTGGCGCATCGGCGACGAGCTCACGCTGACCGGCACGGGCGAGCCGCGCACCGTGCGCATCGGCTCGATCATCGACTCGCCCGCGTTCGGCGTCCCGATCGTCGCGCCGCAGCCCCTGCTGGACACGCTCGTGCCCGCCGACCAGCAGCAGGTGACGACCGTGTTCGTCACGGCCACGCGGGGCGCCGACCTGGAGCAGCTCCGCGACGACCTGACGGCGACCGTCCTGCCGTACGTCGTCATCACGGTCATGGACCCCGAGCAGTTCGTGTCGGACCTCGCCGACCAGGTCGACCGCGTGCTCGTGATCCTCTACGCGCTGCTCGGGCTGTCGGTCGTGATCGCGGTGCTCGGCATCGTCAACACGCTCGCGCTGTCCGTCATCGAGCGCACGCGCGAGATCGGGCTGCTGCGCGCCGTCGGGCTGGGCCGCGTCCAGCTCGGTGCGACGATCACGCTCGAGTCGGTGCTCACCGCCGTGTTCGGCACGGCGGTCGGGCTCGTGGTCGGCGTCGCGCTCGCGTCGACGCTGCCGACCGTGTTCGCCGACAAGGGCCTGCGGACGCTCGCGGTGCCGTGGGGGAGCCTGCTGGTGATGCTCGCGCTCGCGGTGGTGGTCGGCGTGCTGGCGGCCGTGTGGCCCGCGATCCGCGCGGCGCGCCTGCCGGTGCTGCTCGCGGTGTCCGCGGAATGAGGCACCCGCGTCGGTAGGCTCCGGGCATGCACCGCACGGGGAGCCTTGCGCGATGAGCGACACCGGCTACGGCGACTTCGAGTTCGAGCGGCGGTTCTGGGTCGAGCGCCCGCCCGTCGAGCTGCTCGAGAGCGCCCCGGCGCTGATCGTGCAGTCGTACCTGCTCGCGCAGGACGGGTTCGCGGTCCGCGTCCGGGCGCAGGCCTCGGCCGTGGCGGGACCGGTCGACCCGGCGGACGACGAGCTCGCGCTGCTCGAGAGGCACGTGCGCGCGGTCGACTTCTGCGCGATCACCGTGAAGGGCCCGATGGTCGAGGGGACCCGGTACGAGGCCGAGCGCGAGCTCGACCCCGCGGTGGCCGTCGAGCTGATCCGCCGCGCGGACGCGCGGGTCGCGAAGCTGCGGCACTCGGTGTGGCTCGGGGACGACGGCTGGGTCATCGACGTGTTCGTGGGCGGCAACGCGCCGCTCGTGGTCGCCGAGGTCGAGCGCGGCGGCCCGGTGACGGACCTCGTGATCCCCGACTTCTGCGTGACCGAGGTGACCACGGACGCGCGGTTCGCGAACGACGGGCTGGCGCACGCGCCGTACGCGACCTGGGCGGACGTCTTCGCTGCGGAGCTCGCGACGGACGGTCCACGGTTCCTCACCGGTCTCGGTCACAACCACCGCGCGGGGGACGTGCCGCCGTCGGCCTGAGCCGCACGGGGAACAAAGTTGAACTCTCAACTATTGTGAGAGACATGACGACAGCACCCACCCCCGGATCCGGGCGAGCCGTGCCGCTGCACGCGCCCGCGCCGCACGACTCGATCGCCGCCGGCACCGGCATGGACGCGGTCACCCTGCTCGTCGGCGACCTCGACCGTCAGGTGCGCTTCTACCGCGACGGCCTCGCGCTCGACGTCGTCGACGACCCGGGCGAGCGCTTCGGGGCGACGCGACGTCCCGGCACCGTGACCCTCGGCCGCGGCAGCACGCCGCTCGTCGTCCTGCAGCACACCCCCGACCTGCCGCCCGCGGTCCGGGGCTCCGCCGGCCTGTTCCACACCGCGCTCCTGTTCGACGACCAGGCGGGCCTGGCCGCGACCCTCGCGTCCGTCGCGCAGCGCGAACCCGGCTCGTTCGTCGGCTCCGCGGACCACCTCGTCTCGCTCGCGTTCTACCTCACCGACCCCGAGGGCAACGGCGTCGAGCTCTACTGGGACCGCAGCCGCGACCTGTGGCAGCACGACGCGGACGGCCGGGTCGTCATGGACTCGTTGCGCCTCGACCCGAACGCGTTCCTGCGCGAGCACCTCACGGACGAGCTCGTCGAGCAGCCCGGCACGGGCGACGCCGTCGTCGGCCACGTGCACCTGCAGGTCGGCGACGTGGACTCCGCCCGCCGCTTCTACGTCGACGCGCTCGGGTTCGACGTCACGTCCGAGTGGCACAGCGCCCTGTTCGTGTCCGCGGGCGGGTACCACCACCACCTCGCGATGAACACCTGGAACAGCGCGGGCGCCGGTCCTCGTGCGTCGTCGCTCGGCCTCGGCGAGGTGCGCATCACCGTCCCGACGGGCGACGACCTCGGCGCGCTCGCCGACCGCGTGCGGTTCGCGGGCGTGCCCGTCGCCGACGACGGCGCGACGGTGCTGTTCGAGGACCCGTGGCGCAACGTCGTGCGCGTCGCGGTGGGCTGACCCTCAGCCCATCCATGCGCGGTGCGACGGGCGCCGAGCACGGTCGACGACGCCCTGCGCCTCGGCCGCCGCAGCGTCACCCGCCGCCTGCTCCCAGGCGTGCAGACGGCCGAACGTGAACGCGTTCTCGCCGTCCAGGTGCGCCTGCACGCCGATCCGGCGGAGCGTGTCGCGACGCACCACGGTGTCGTGCTGGTCGCCGAGCACGTCCTGGACCGCGCGGGCCCGCCGGGCGCTGCGGCGGGCGGGCTTCCCGACCACGGGTACCGCGACCTCGGCGGCGTAGCGCGCGCGGCGCGCGGCCTTGCGGACCTCGTGCCGGGCCGTGTCGGCCGCCTGTCCGGGC
>JAEWCA010000079.1 GCA_023390875.1 Actinomycetes bacterium | reverse complement strand
GAGCTCGACCGGCCGCCGGACTGGCCCGTCACCGCGGTCCCGGCGGCAGCCGACGTCCCGGGCACGACGCTGCGGTGCACCGTCCTCGTCCCGGCGCGGAACGAGGAGGCCGTCATCGGCCGGACCATCACGTCGCTCCGGCACCAGTCGCGCCCCGCGCACCGGATCCTCGTGCTCGCCGACAACTCCACGGACGGCACGGTCCGGGTCGCCCGCGAGCACGGTGCCGACGTCGTCGAGACGGTGGGCAACACCCAGGCGAAGGCGGGTGCGCTCAACCAGGTCCTCGCCCGGCTGCTCCTCGACGCGGACGTCGAGGACGTCTTCCTCGTCATGGATGCCGACTCCACGATCTCCGAGCACTTCCTCGCGGCGGCGCTCGGCATGCTCGAGGCCGACCCGGACCTCATGGCCGTCGGCGGGCTGTTCTCCGGCGAGGAGGGTTTCGGCCTCCTCGGCCAGCTGCAGCGCAACGAGTTCCTCCGCTACCAGCGCGTCATCGGCCGGCGGGAGGGACGCCTGTTCGTGCTGACGGGGACGGCGTCGGTGATCCGTGCGTACGCCTTGCGCGCGGTCGCGGAGGCCCGCGGCGTCCTCGTGCCGGGGGTGAGCGGCGACGTGTACGACACGCTCGCGATGACCGAGGACAACGAGCTCACGCTCGCTCTGAAGTCCCTCGGCGCCGGGGTGGTGTCGCCGCCGGAGTGCCGCGTCACGACGGAGGTCATGCCGACGTGGTCGGCCCTGCGACGCCAGCGGCTGCGCTGGCAGCGCGGCGCGATCGAGAACGTCGGCGCGTACGGCTTCACCCGCACGACGGCCCTGTACTGGGCGCAGCAGCTCGCCCTCGTCTACGGCGTCGTCGCCCTGAACTCCTACCTGCTGCTCTTCACGATCTCGCTGCTCGCGGCCGACCAGCTCGCGTGGTCGCCGCTGTGGGTGGCGATCACCGGGCTGTTCGTCGTCGAACGGGTCGTCACCGCGTGGGCGGCGGGCTGGCGGGGCCGAGCCGTCGCGCTGCCGCTGGTGGTCGAGCTGGTGTACTCGCTGTTCCTGCAGCTGACGTTCGTGGCGTCGCTCGTGCAGATCGCCCGGCGGCGCGAGGCCGGCTGGAACTACGTGCGCCGGGAGGTGGTGGCCGGGGCCGTGGTCCCGGCGCTCGGAGCCGGTGCGCTCCTGGCGCGGTGGACGCCGCTGCCGTCGTCGGTGCTGGAGTCGTCGTTCGTCGAGGCGCTCAGCCTGTTCGTCGGGATCAACACGCTCGTCTACGCGACGCTGTGCCTGTTCCAGCTGCTGCCGCCGATCCGCCGGACGGTCCACCGCGCCCGGGCACGACGCGCCGCCGCCGCTTGACCGGGGGCCCCCGCGGGGTCGAACGTGGGCGTCGTCGCAGGTCAGTGCGGCCTCTCGGGACGGAGGAGCGGACATGGCGAAGGGCTCGGACGCGGGCGGCGCCGGGGGTGGGGCCGTCTACGGCCTCGGCCTCATCGGCGCGGCGGTGTACTACTTCCAGCAGGCCGACACGTTCTGGCTGTTCGTGCTGGCGATCCCGAAGGCGGTCATCTGGCCGGCGATCGTCGCGTACGAGCTGCTCAAGAGCTTCTACGGGTAGCCGCCGCCTACGCGGCGTCGTCGACGCGGGTGCGCCGGCGGCCGAGGACGTCACGCAGGGGCGGCACGACGACACCCGCCGCGTGCATGTCCGCGCGTGTGCGGCGACGTGACCGCAGCACGCCGACCACGCCGAGCGTCCACGGGACGACGAGCACCGCGAACGCCAGCCGGTACGCGTCGAGCGTGTACGTCGTCGCGCCCGCGGGGGAGACGAGCTGCAGTACGACGCCGACGGCGAGCACCGACCCGATCGTCGAGATGAACCCGCCGGTGTTCACGAACCCGGTGGCCGTGCCGAGCGACGTCGACGGCGACCACGTCCGCGCGAAGTCCATGCCGACCAGCGACACCGGCCCGCCCGCGCCGACCACGACGACGAACACGAGCAGCTGCCACATCGGCCGCGGCGTCGACGGCACCAGCAGCGCGACCCACACGAGCGCCGTCGCGACGCACGACCCGAGCACGAGCCAGCTGCGCCGCAACGGGTGCCGCGCGGTCAGCCGCCCGACGACCGGCCCGCTCGTCATCGCCGACAGCGTCAGCGACGTGAGCAGCAGGCTCGCCTGCGCGGGCGTCAGGCCCTGCGCCGTGAGGAAGAACGGCACGCCCCACAGCATCCCGACGACGTTCGCGCTGAACGGCGTCGCGAAGTGGCTCCAGAACCCCAGCCGCGTCCCCGCCGGGCGGACCGCGCTGCGGACGGCGTGCGTGAACCGCTCGGTGTGCTCTGCGGGCGTGTGTCGCGAGCGGTCGCGGATGCCGACGAACGCCCCTGCCGACGCCAGCAGACCGGCGCCGGCCAGCGTCCCGAACGTCGCCGTCCACCCGTGCGCGTGCAGCAGCCACGCCACCGGGATCGCCGACGCGAGCTGCCCCGACTGCCCGATGACCCCGGTGACCTGCACCATCACCGGTGCGCGGCGCGGCGGGAACCAGTCGGCGACCAGCCGGATCGCGCTGATGAAGATCCCCGCGTCGCCCGCACCGATGAGCACGCGCGCGACGAGCGCCGTCGGCACGTCGTCCGCCAGCGCGAGCACCAGCTGCCCCGTCGCCATCACGAGCGACCCCACCGTGATGAGCGCCCGCGCCCCGAACCGGTCGAGCAGCCTGCCCGCAGGGATCTGCATGCCCGCGTACACGGCGAGCTGGACCACCGAGAACAGCGCCAGGCCCGTCGCGCTCAGGTGGAACCGGTGCGCCGCCTCGACCCCGGCGACACCGAGCGCCGTCCGGTGCGTGACCCCGACGAAGTACGCGACGACCGCAGCCGTGAACACGACGGCGGGCGTGCGCGTGGCGGCGCGGGCGGCCCCGGTCGCGGGCGCGCGGGTCATCGGATCACCTTCTCGGGTGCCCCCGAAGCGCTCGCGGCACGTGCCGGTCCGGGGACGGCATCGGTGCGGGGGACCCGTCGAGGATACGCCGCGCTCCGGCCTGCCTCTGGCGTCGGTGGGAACGCATCGGTGGTCCGGCCCGGCGCTCGGGAGGGCTGCGGTAGCCTTTCTGCCGGTCGGCAACGGCCGATCGCAACGGGCTGCCGCACCACGTCTCCGACGGACGGCGGCCCTCGCGCCTGTAGCTCAGGGGATAGAGCACCGCTCTCCTAAAGCGGGTGTCGGCAGTTCGAATCTGCCCAGGCGCACAATGTGTTGTTGCAGGTCAGCGCGTTGGTGCGCGCGACGGGTGCCGTCGGTGCGTCCGCAATGTCCGGTTCGTGGTCAGCGTGTGGTCAGCGCTAAGTCCCGCTGAGCGATATGAAGGCGAACTTGCAGGGCCAACGAAACGAAGCGATGGCGAACTGGCGGGGGCAGCGAAGTCGCTCGTCAGCTTGCCGTGATTCCGTGAATGTGACGTGCAGCGAATAGAGACGCCCGTCGGCTAGACCGTCGGAGGGACGCCACCCGGAACCGCGGCGGCGTCCTTAAGCGTGAGGTCGCGGCGGACCGTCCACGAGTTCCGCAGGTCGACCGTCAGTGACTCCTCTACGACGCACCCGTCTAGTGGCGCGACGAGGCGAACGACCACCGTCGTGGCGTCGGATGGCAGGTCTGCGTACCAGGCCGAACGGCCCGTGGCGCCTGCGACGACCTGCATGGGCGCCAGACGAGGAGCACCGATGTCCGAGGACCTTGACTCCACCGCGAGGCCCGCACAGGAGTCGCCGGCGGCCCAGACCGTGCCCCTAACTCGCAGGCGATCGCCGAAGCGCCCGACCGACCACACGTCTATCGAGTGTCGACGGTCGGGTGCAACGTTGTCTGTGGAGCGGACCGGGTACGACGAACGGTTTGACATGGTGCGAAACACCATGTCTCGTGACGGGTCTGACGGAGGCTCTCAATCCTGGGAAGGATGAGAGTCATGGCAGCACCGAGGAAGTACCCGGACGAGCTTCGGGAGCGGGCGATCCGGATGGCGGTGGACCTGCGGCGTGAT
>JAEWCA010000590.1 GCA_023390875.1 Actinomycetes bacterium | reverse complement strand
GGCACCGCGTTCGCCGCGTTCGCTGCGTCGGCCGCGGGGGCGGCAGGACGGGCGGGTGTCGGCACCGCAGCATCCTGCCTCAGACGCGATCGCGGACGGTCGTCGGACAGCACGACCTGCCCCGCTGGGCGCGCGCGTCGGCGTCCGGCCCGGTAGGAACGGTCGGCATGACTGTTGTCGGCTTCCACGCCTCGCACGAGCAGGTCCACCCCGCCGCGCTGCTCGCCGCCGTGCAACGCGCCGAGCAGGCTGGGTTCGACGCCGCCATGTGCTCCGACCACTTCGCGCCCTGGAGCGTGCGGCAGGGGCACTCCGGGTACGCGTGGTCGTGGCTCGGCGCCGCGCTCGCGACGACCCGGCTGCCGTTCGGTGTCGTCTGCGCGCCGGGCCAGCGGTACCACCCGGCGGTCGTCGCGCAGGCGGCCGGGACGCTCGCCGCGATGTTCCCGGAGCGGTTCTGGGTCGCGCTCGGCAGCGGCGAGAACGTCAACGAGCACATCACCGGCGACCCCTGGCCGCCGAAGGACGAGCGCGACGCCCGGCTGCGCGAGTGCGTCGACGTCATCCGGTCCCTGCTCGCGGGCGAGACCGTGACGCACGACGGGCTCGTGACGGTCGACCGGGCCAAGCTGTGGACGCTGCCCGACGTGCCGCCGCGGCTGATCGGCCCCGCCGTCACCCCGCAGACCGCCCGGCGCCACGCCGAGTGGGCCGACGGGCTCGTCACGGTCAACCAGCCGCCCGACGTGCTGCGCCGCGTGCTCGACGAGTACCGCGACGCCGGCGGTCGCGGCACGACGGCCCTGCAGGTGCACGTCTCGTGGGCGCCCGACGAGGCCACCGCCCTCGCGACGGCCCGCGAGCAGTGGCGGTCCAACGTGCTCGGTCCGCCGCGCGCGTGGGACCTCGACACCCCCGAGGCGTTCGACGACGCGACGGCCGACGCCGGTGACGACCAGGTGCGGACGAGCGTCGTCGTCGAGCACGACCCCGCACGGCTCCTCGACCGGCTCGTGGCGCTCGCGGACCTCGGCTTCGACGCGCTCTACCTGCACCAGGTGGCGACCGACCCGCGCCCCGACCACGACAAGCACGACGACGCGGCACCCACGGCCACGCCCCGCAGCGCGACGCTCGACGCGTTCATCGACATGGCCGCCGAGCACCTCCTGCCCCGCCTGCGTGGGTAGAGCCGCTGGTGCGCGACGCTGGCCCTGTACGGACAAACGCCGTACATTGAGGTCATGGCCTCGAAGACCCGACGCATGGAGCAGCGCATCGACGAGGAGACGGATGCGCTGCTGACGCGCGCAGCCGCGGTGACGCACGAGACCGTGTCGGCGTTCGTCGTCAGGTCGGCCCGCACGGAGGCGTCGCGGGTGCTGGCGCGTTCCGACCTCACGATGATGCCTGCCGAGCAGTTCGACGCGATGGTCGCGGCACTTGACGCACCACCGCGTCGCATCCCGGAACTGGCTGACGCCGCCTCCCGCGCCCGCTCGTTCAAGCACGAGTGAGCGGGCCTCAGCACGTCCTGTCCGATCTCGGCGAGTGGGACGGCCTCGAGTCATTCACGTGTGGCGTGGCCGACCTCGACGCATGGCTGCACGAGAGTGCCAAGCGTGCACAGAAGGCGGGCACGGTCCGGGTCAAGATCCTTCGTGCAGTCGGCGACCACGTCCCGGTCGGTTACTACGCGATCTGCCCGACCGAGGTGCGCCGCGAGGAACTGGCGCTCTCGTCGAAGGTGCGCGGTGCGATGTCCCGCGTGCCGGGCTTCATGCTGGCGAAGCTCGCCGTCGCGTCGGCCGTGCAAGGAGCTGGACTGGGACGGGACCTGCTGGTCGACGCGTTGGAGCACATCTGCGAGGCCTCCCAGCTCGTCGGCGGTCGCATCGTCGTGGTCGATCCGATCGACGACCGGGCAGCGTCCTTCTACGCCCGGCACGGGTTCACACGCGTCGAGGGTTCTCCCCGGATGTTCATGCTCGTCCACGACGCCCGTCGGTCGCTCGGGCTCGATTGACGCGACGCCCGACCTCGGTCAGGCGAGCCACCGGCCGTCGCGCATGAGCCAGCGGCCCGCGAGCTCGTCCTCCTCGCGCCACGCCTGCACCCACCGCGGACGGACCCGGTAGTAGGCGTACTCGGCGCGGATGGTGCGGGGGTCGAAGCCGGTCTTCGCGGCGAACGCGTCGCCGACCTCCTCCGGCAGCGCCTCGCGTGGGATCACCTCGACCGTGCCGTGCACCAGCACGACGTCGCGGGTCGCCCCGATGCCGACCTGCACCGACGAGTTCGACGCGAGGTTCCGGCCCGTCGGGCTCGCCGCGGCGGTGGACAGCAGCAGCGTCGAGCCGTCCCACAGGAACGACAGGACGGTGAGCCGCGGGGTCGAGGCGTCGTCGGTGGTCGCGACCCAGGCGTCGACGTCGTGCGCGAGCCGGTGCTCCGTGTCGGCGCGCCGCTGTGCGGACGTGCGCGGGCTCGCGACGGCGCCCGCCTGGGCGGACCCGGCTGCGGGT
>JAEWCA010000276.1 GCA_023390875.1 Actinomycetes bacterium | reverse complement strand
CCGTCGAACGCCTCGCGGACGGCGTCCGCCGGGGTCGACGAGCGCTCGGGCCGGACGTACGCGGAGCCGCCGCCCTGCACGAACGGGTGCACGGCGTTCGGGCCGAGCAGCGCGACGCGACGGACGTCGCCGGCGGCGACGGGCAGCGCGTGCTCGTCGTCCCGGAGCACGACCATCGACCGCCCGACGAGCTCACGGAGCACGGCCCGCACGTCGACGTCCGCGACCTCGTCGCGGCGGTCACCGGCGGGTGCGACGCCGTCGAGCGCGCCGACCCGCTGCGCGAGCAGCAGCAGCCGGCGGACCTTGTCGTCGAGCAGGTCCTCGCGCACCCGGCCGTCGCGGACGGCGTCGAGCAGCCCGTCGCCCCACGGTCCGTCCGGCCCGGGCATCTGCAGGTCGAGACCGCCCTCGGCGGCCGCCTCGACGGAGTTGGTGGCGACCCAGTCGCTCACCACCACGCCGTCGAAGCCCCACTCGTCCTTCAGCACGCCGGTGAGCAGCGGCCGGTGCTCGAGCACGGGTGCCGCGGTCGTGCCGTCGTCGACGCCCGAGTACGCGCCCATCACCGACCACGCCTGCGCCTCGTGCACGAGCCGCTCGAACGGGGCGAGGTACACCTCGCGGAGCGTCTTCTCGTCGACCCGCGCGAGGTACGACGTGCGCTGCGTCTCGGAGTCGTTCGCGACGAAGTGCTTGACGCACATCCCGACGCCCCGGTCCTGCGCGGCGCGCACCACGTGCACGGCGATCGCGCCGGTGAGCAGCGGGTCCTCGGAGTAGCACTCGAAGTGCCGGCCGCCGACGGGCGTGCGCTGCAGGTTGACCTGCGGGGCGAGCACGAGGTCGACGCCGTGCCGGCGGGCCTCGGCGGCGAACAGGGCGCCGACCTCGTCGGCCAGGTCGACGTCCCACGTCGCGGCGAGCGCGCTCGGCGCCGGGAACGACGCGGACGTCTCGGTCGGCTCGCCGGTGATGCCGCGGACACCCGCGGGCCCGTCGGACACGTGCATCGCGCGCAGGCCGATGTGGTCGACCGCCGTGGTGGACCAGAGGCCCGCGCCGACGACCAGGCTCACCTTCTCCTCGAGCGAGAGCCGCGCGCACAGGGCGTCGAGGTCTGCTGCGGTGGCGCCCTGGGCGGGCGGCAGCGGGGCGGTCTGCGGTGACACGAGGAGGGGGCTCCGTTTCGGACGTCGTCGTCTTCTGGCGTCATCCAAGCACAACTTACTGACCTGTCAGTAAGTCGGTTGGTCACAGTATGGTTTCGGCCATGGACGACGACGTGCACGAGAGCGCTCCCGCACCCACCGCCGTGGCGCGCACCCGACGACGGCAGCGCGCGGCCACCACCGAGCGACGCGCCGAGATCCTGCGCGCCGCCGCCCACACGTTCGGCACCAAGGGCTACAAGAACGGCTCGCTCGCCGAGGTCGCCGAGCAGGTGGGCATCACGCACGCGGGCGTCCTGCACCACTTCGGGTCCAAGGAGGCGCTCCTCGTCGAGGTGCTCGAGTGGCGGGACAAGGAGGACGTGCGCCACCTCGAGGGCCAGCACATCCCCGGCGGCGCCGAGCTGTTCCGGCACCTCGTCAAGACCGCACGGATGAACGTCGAGCGTCGCGGCATCGTGCAGGGCTACACCGTGCTGACCGGCGAGTCCGTCACCGAGAACCACCCCGCGCGTGGCTGGGTCCTCGACCGGTTCACCATCCTGCGCGGCGAGATCGCGCACGCCATCCGCGAGGTCGGCGGCGACGCCGTGAGCGACGAGGTAGCGTCCCGGGCCGCGTCCGCGATCATCGGCGTCATGGACGGCCTGCAGGTCCAGTGGCTGCTCGACGACTCCGTCGACCTTCCCGAGGCCACCGCGTTCGCGATCGAGGCGATCCTGTCGTCGGCGCTCGCCGGGGTCGACCGGCCGCACCCGCTCGCCTGAGCGCCCCGCACGTCCTGGTCGAATCCTCAGCACTTTCCCAGGAACGCCCCAGCCACACCCCAGGGTGCCCTGGGACCCTGGTCCCATGACGACGACGACCCTCCGCCGCCCCCACGCGATCACGCGCGCCGACGGCTCCCCCGTGCGTGCACTGGTGGTCGACGACGAGCCGACCCTCGCCGAGCTGCTGTCCACCGCGCTCCGGTACGAAGGCTGGAAGGTCGAGCACGCGCTCACCGGCCACGCCGCGCTCAAGCAGGTCCGGGCGGTCGACCCCGACGTCATCGTCCTCGACATCATGCTGCCCGACCTCACCGGCCTCGAGGTGCTGCACCGCGTCCGCGCGACGCACCCCGACGTGCCGATCCTGTTCCTCACCGCGAAGGACGCCGTCGAGGACCGCATCGCCGGCCTCACCGCGGGCGGCGACGACTACGTGACCAAGCCGTTCAGCCTCGAGGAGGTCGTCGCCCGGCTCCGCGCGCTGCTGCGCCGCACCGGTGCCGTCTCCGCGCGCGACGAGGCCGTGCTCACCGTCGGCGACCTGCGGATGGACGAGGACAGCCACGAGGTGTCCCGCGGCGGCGACGACATCCACCTGACCGCCACCGAGTTCGAGCTGCTGCGCTACTTCATGCGCAACCCCAGGCGCGTGCTGTCCAAGGCGCAGATCCTCGACCGCGTCTGGCAGTACGACTTCGGCGGGCAGGCGAACATCGTCGAGCTGTACGTGTCGTACCTGCGCCGCAAGATCGACAAGGGCCGCACGCCCATGCTGCACACGCTGCGGGGCGTCGGGTACGTGCTCAAGCCGGCGTGATGGCCGGCACTCCCCGCTCGGGCACGGGCCGCCGACGTCAGCGCTGGACGCTGCGACGGCGGCTCGTCGTCGTCCTGGTCTCGCTCGTCGCCGTCGTCGCGGTCGCGATGGGCACCGTGACGACGCTCGCGCTGCGCGGGTCGCTCGTCTCGCAGATCGACGCGCAGCTCACCGCCGCGAACCTGCGGGCCGAGCACGCGCCGCAGCGGGTCGCGGGCTTCTCGAAGACCACGGGCCAGGGGGTCGCCCCCGCGCCCGACGACATCCCCGGCGCGCCGCCCGGCGGCCGGATGTTCGGCCAGGCGGTCGGCACGGTGAACGTGTTCGCGCCCGCCGACGGCACGCCCGCCCTGTCGAGCTACGTCGACGAGTCCGGCGAGGTCCGGACCCAGCTGGGCACCGCCGTCACGACCGCGCTGCTCGGGCTGCCGCACGACGGCCTGCCCCGCGACGTGTCGCTCGCCGGCCTCGGCGACTACCGGGCCGTCGCCGTGGAGACGGGCGACGGCGACGTGGTCGCGACCGCCCTGCCGACCGACGGCGTGACCAGCACCGTCACGCAGTACGTGGTCGTCGAGGCGCTCGTCGCGATGTTCGCGCTGCTCGCCGCCGGCGCCGTCGGGATGCTGCTCGTCCGCCGCGAGCTCCGCCCGCTCGACCGCGTCGCCGCGACCGCCACGCGCGTGTCCGAGCTGCCCCTCGACCGCGGCGAGGTCGTGCTCGCCGACCGGGTCGCCGCCCGCGACACCGACCCCGCGACCGA
>JAEWCA010000584.1 GCA_023390875.1 Actinomycetes bacterium | reverse complement strand
TCCACACCCCGGCCGACGCCGCCGCCCTCGCGCTCGCGGCCGCGCGCCGCGACGGGATCGAGGTGCGCGGCGTCATGTTCTACGAGGCCCAGGTCGCGGGCCTGCCCGACACCAGTGCGGCCGTGCGCGCCGTGAAGCGGCTGTCCATCCGCGACCTCGCCACCCGGCGCCGCGCCGTGGTCGACGCGATCCAGGACGCCGTCGGGCACGCGCTCAAGCTCGTGAACTCGGGCGGCTCGGGCTCCGTCGGGTCCAGCGTGTCCGACCCGACGGTCACCGAGGTCACCGCCGGGTCGGGCCTGTTCGTGCCGACCCTGTTCGACGGCTACCGCTCGTTCGAGCCGCGTCCCGCCGCGTTCTTCGGCCTCGACGTGGTCCGGGTCCCCGCACCCGGCTACGCCACGGCGTTCGGCGGCGGGTACGTCGCGTCCGGTCCGGCCGCCAAGACCCGGCTGCCCCGGCCCGTGTGGCCCGAGGGGCTCGCGCTCACCGGCCGCGAGGGCGCGGGCGAGGTGCAGACGCCGCTGCGGCTCGGCGCCGGGGCGGACCTGCGGGTCGGCGACCGGGTGTGGTTCCGGCACGCCAAGGCCGGCGAGGTCATGGAGCGGTTCGACACCGTGCACCTCGTGCGCGGCGACACGGTCGAGGCGTCGGTGCCGACCTACCGGGGTGAGGGGCGCACGTTCGGCTGACGGCCGCACGGCGTTCCCGCTGCTCGCCGTGCACGTCCCGGCGCCGAGGTCGTGGGCCGGATCCCCGCTCCTGAGGCGTTCTCCCGCCGGTCGTCCCGGTAGCCTTGCCGCGTGACCCTCCGCCTGTTCGACTCCGCGACCCGCACGGTGCGCGACTTCGTCCCGCTCGTCGCGGGCGAGGTCGGCATCTACCTGTGCGGCGCGACCGTCCAGGCGCCGCCCCACATCGGGCACCTGCGGTCGGGGATCGCGTTCGACGTGCTCGTCCGCTGGCTGCGCCGCACCGGGAACCGCGTCACGCTCGTCCGCAACGTCACGGACATCGACGACAAGATCCTGCGCAAGGCCGACGAGGCCGGCGAGCCGTGGTGGGCGTGGGCGATGACGAACGAGCGCGCGTTCACGGCCGCGTACGACGCGCTCGGCGTGCTGCCGCCGTCGTACGAGCCGCGCGCCACCGGGCACATCCCCGCGATGGTCGAGCTCATGGAGCTGCTCGTCTCGCGCGGCCACGCCTACGCCGCGGACACCGGCGACGTCTACTTCGACGTGCGGTCGTTCCCCGAGTACGGCGCGCTCACCAACCAGCGCGTCGACGACATGGTGCCCGCGCCCGACGAGGGCCCCGAGGGCGACGACAAGCGCGACGTGCGCGACTTCGCGCTGTGGAAGGCCGCCAAGGCCGACGAGCCCGCGACCGCGTCGTGGGACACCCCGTACGGTCCGGGCCGGCCCGGCTGGCACCTCGAGTGCTCGGCGATGGCTCAGCGGTACCTGGGCGACACGTTCGACATCCACGGCGGCGGTCTCGACCTGCGCTTCCCGCACCACGAGAACGAGCAGGCGCAGTCGCGCGCCGCAGGGTACGGGTTCGCGCAGTACTGGCTGCACAACGGCTGGGTCACGCAGGGCGGCGCGAAGATGAGCAAGTCGCTCGGCAACGGGCTGCTCGTCGACGTCGTGCTGCAGCAGGTCCGCCCGGCCGTGCTGCGGTACGCGATGACGGCCGTGCAGTACCGGTCGATGCTCGAGTGGACCGACGACACGCTCCGCGAGGCCGAGGCCACGTGGGACCGGCTCGCCGGGTTCGTCGAGCGCGCCGCCGAGAAGGTCGGCGCCGCCGACGACGACGAGGTCGCGAAGGCCGACCTGCCCGACGACTTCGTCCAGGCCATGGACGACGACCTCAACGTGCCCGCCGCGCTCGCGGTGGTCCACGAGCACCTGCGCAGCGGCAACTCCGCGCTCGCGTCCGGCGACCTCACGACGGCCCGCGCCGACATGGTCGCGCTGCGGGCGATGCTCGACGTGCTGGGCCTCGACCCGGCCGGACGGCAGTGGCGCGGAACCGGCGGCGACGCGCGGTACGCCCGCGCGCTGCAGGCGGTCGTCGCGGGCGAGCTCGAGGCACGCGCTCAGGCCCGGGCGGCCCGTGACTTCGCGACGTCCGACGCGATCCGCGACCGGCTCGCCGCGGCGGGCGTCGTCGTCGAGGACTCCCCGGGCGGTGCGCGCTGGTCGCTCGCCACCCAGACGCCCGACCAGGGCTGACACCACCCGACACCCGCACCGGGCCGCAGGCGCGGCCGACGATCCAGGAGGGGCGCACCGTCCCCGCGTGCGCACCGATCAGACATTGGAGCAGTGATGGCCGGCAACTCCCAGCGCCGCGGCGCGACCCGCAAGGCAGGGTCGAAGAAGGGCGCCACCGTCGGCACGGGCGGCAAGGGCCGTCGCGCCCTCGAGGGCAAGGGCCCGACGCCGAAGGCCGAGGACCGCGAGTACCACCCGGCCGCGAAGCGGAAGGCCGCGGCGGAGCGCCGGGCGGCGACGTCCCGCGGCACGTCCGGGCGTCCGTCGGCGTCCGCGTCGCGCAGCGCGGCCGGGACCAAGGGTGGCCGCAAGAGCTCGACCCACGAGATCGTCTCCGGGCGCAACTCGGTCGTCGAGGCGCTGCGCGCAGGCATCCCCGTCTCCACCGTGTACCTCGCGGCCCGGCTCGAGGCCGACGAGCGCACGCGCGAGATCATCAGCACCGCCGCCGACGCCGGCTACCCGCTGCTCGAGGTCAGCCGCACCGAGCTCGACCGGCTCACCGACGGGTCCGTGCACCAGGGCGTCGCGATCCAGGTGCCGCCGTACGCGTACGCCGACGACGAGGACCTCCTCGACGCCGCCGAGGCGTCCGACCAGCCCGCCCTCGTCGTCGCGCTCGACGGCGTGACCGACCCGCGCAACCTCGGGGCGGTGCTGCGGTCCGCCGGCGCGTTCGGCGCGCACGGCGTGCTCGTGCCCGAGCGTCGAGCGGCCGGCGTCACGGCGTCCGCGTGGAAGGTGTCCGCCGGTGCCGCCGCGCGCGTGCCCGTCGCGCGGGTGACGAACCTCGTGCGGACCCTGCAGGCGTACAAGCAGGCCGGCGTGTTCGTCGTCGGGCTCGACGGCGGCGGCGACACCCAGATCGGTGAGCTGCCGTTCGCGAACGACCCGCTCGTGCTCGTCGTCGGCTCCGAGGGCAAGGGCCTGTCCCGGCTGGTCCGCGAGCAGTGCGACGCGATCGCGTCCATCCCGATCGCGTCGGCCGTCGAGTCCCTCAACGCCGGTGTCGCCGCGGGCATCGCGCTGTACGAGGTGGCCCGCTCGCGCGCGTCCTGACCGGACGGGTCGGGCCGGACGGGTCGGCCCGACGCGTCAGCCGAGGATCTGGTCGTCCTCGACGCGGGGGATCGTGTCGGTGTCGCGCAGGTCGTCGGCCTGCACGCCGAGGATGGACTGCTCGTCGGGCCGCTGCGGGAGGATGTCCCGCACGTAGCTCTTCACGGTCTCCTTCATCGGCACGTCACGGCGCTGCTGCTGCGACAGGTACCACCGGTGGTCGAGGAGCTCGTGGAAGATCTGCGCGGGCTCGAGCTTCTTGCGCAGGTCCTTCGGGACGCCCCGGACGGCCGGCTCGAACACCTCGGTCAGCCAGTCGTGCGCGACGAACGCCTCGTCCTCGCGCTGCCGGTCGGTCGCCGCCCGGTACTCGTCGAGGTCGTTGAGCATGCGGCGGGCCTGGTTCTCCTGCACGTCGAGGCCCGTGAGCCGCATGAGCCGCCGCGAGTGGTGGCCGGCGTCGACGACCTTCGGCTGGATGAGCACCGTGGTGCCGCCGACGTCCGTCGTGATGTCGAGCTCGCCCACGTCGAAGCCGAGGTCGTTGAGACGGTCGATGCGGGCCTGGACGCGCCACCGCTCGCCGTACCCGAACGACTCGGTCTCGGTGAGGGCCCGCCACAGGTCGCGGTACCGCTCCGCGAGGGCGTCGCCGATCGCGACCGCGTCGACGTCCTCCTCGAGGAACTCGCCCGCCTGCAGGTCCATGAGCTCGCCGATGATGTTGACCCGGGCGACCTCGAGGTCGTACTCGCGCTGGCCCTGGCTCAGCTTGTCGTGCAGGTCGCCCGTCTCGGCGTCGACGAGGTACGCGGCGAACGTCTCGGCGTCGCGCCGGAACAGCGTGTTGGACAGGGACACGTCGCCCCAGTAGAAGCCGATGAGGTGCAGCCGGACGAGCAGCACCGCGAGCGCGTCGATCAGGCGGGTCGCGGTGTCGGGCCGCAGCGACTGGCTGAACAGCGACCGGTACGGCAGAGAGAACTGCAGGTGCTCCGTGATGAGCACGGCCTCGAGCGGCTCGCCGTCCGGGTCGCGGCGGCCCGTGATGACGCCGACGGGCTCGACGCTCGGCACGTCGATCCTGCTGAGCTGGCGCAGCAGCTCGTACTCCCGGTACGCGACCGTCTCGCCGATCTCCTTGATCGCGACGACCCGGCCCGACATCCGTGCGAACCGCACGACGTGCCGCGAGATGCCGCGGGGCAGCGCCGCGAGCGTCTCGGCCGGCCAGTCCTCGAGCGGGATGTGCCAGGGCAGGTCGAGCAGCGCCGGATCGGGCGAGGCCGCCGTGATCTGGAGCCGCTGCTGGTCGGAGCTCATGGGTCGATTCTCGCAGGCGATGCCGACACCGCTCGGGAGGGGGTGGGCACGACGTGCACCGGTCGCGTGTTGGAGGGTTCCCACACGCCGCCCGCGCTCGAAGGCTCCGTCCCGCGACCGCGGTGCCGGTGCGGTGCCCGTCCGGGGAACGCCGAAGGGCGGGCCCGGCACGAGGACCGGACCCGCCCTTCGGGCGTGACGTGGGACGTCAGACGTCGATGCGCACGCCCGAGCCCGCGTGGAAGAGGTGCTGCTCGCCCGGGCGGATCTTCACCCAGATGGTCTCGCCCTTGCCCGGCACCTGGCGCGGGTCGACGCGGACGATGACCTGGGCGTCGCCGGCACCGGAGTGCACGTTCGCGGCGCCGCCGAACTCGTTCGTGAGCGAGCCGTAGACGAACGCGTCGGAGCCGAGCTCCTCGACGATGTTGACGATGACCGGGAACGCGTCGGCCGTGCCCTCGGGCACGACGTCGAGCGACTCGGGACGGAAGCCGACCGTGATGTGGTTCTTGTCGGCGTCGGTGAGCGACGCGATGACGTTGCGCGGCACCGCGACGCGGGCGCGGCCGAGGTTGGCGTAGCCCTCGAGCACCGGGAACGTGCCGATGTTCATGGCCGGCGAGCCGATGAAGCCGGCGACGAACACGTTGTTCGGGGTGTCGTACATGTCGCGCGGGGTGCCGACCTGCTGCAGGAGGCCGTCCTTGAGGACCGCGATGCGGTCACCCATGGTGAGGGCCTCGGTCTGGTCGTGCGTGACGTAGACGGTGGTGACACCGAGACGACGCTGCAGCGACGCGATCTGCGTGCGGGTCTGGACGCGGAGCTTGGCGTCGAGGTTCGACAGCGGCTCGTCCATGAGGAACACCTGGGGCTGACGCACGATGGCGCGGCCCATGGCGACACGCTGACGCTGGCCACCCGAGAGGGCCTTCGGCTTGCGGTCGAGGTACTGGGTGAGGTCGAGGATCTTGGCGGCCTCCTCGACACGGGCGCGGATGTCCGCCTTCGGGGTGCCGGCGATCTTGAGCGCGAAGCCCATGTTGTCGGCGACCGTCATGTGCGGGTACAGCGCGTAGTTCTGGAACACCATCGCGATGTCGCGGTCCTTCGGCTGGACGTCCGTGACGTCGCGGTCGCCGATGAGGATGCGGCCGGCGTTGACGTCCTCGAGGCCCGCGAGCATGCGGAGCGAGGTCGACTTGCCACAGCCGGAGGGGCCGACGAGGACGAGGAACTCGCCGTCCTCGATGTGGAGGTTGAGCGCGTCCACCGCGGGGCGCTCCGTGCCCGGGTACACCCGGGTGGCGTTGTCGAACGTGACCGTAGCCATGATGTGCAGTTCCCTTCACCGGCAGGTACGTGCCGGACGATCCGTTGTGAAGAGTGCCAGAGGTGTCTTCGCTGACACGGACCGAGGTATGGCGGAAGCCATCCTCGGTCCGCCGTCATCATGCCACACCGGTCTCGGGACCCCACCAGGGGTCACCCGATCACCCAGGCATCTTCACCGACGCCGAGGGAGAGCAGGTGCCGCCAGGTGGTCAGGAACGGCAGCTCCTGCGGCGCTCCGGCGGGCACGGCGTCCTCGACGTCCGCCTTCCAGACCGCGCGACCGGTGCGCGGGTCGATCGCCAGCGCGGTGAGGTTGTTCGCCGAGACCGCGAGGACGAGGTCGCCGTCCACCGTCACGCCGGTGGCGCCCGGCAGCGGAGCGGTCCACAGGAGGGTGCCCCGGTGCGCGTCCCGTGCGCGCACCCCGTCCTGGGCCGCGACGTAGACCGTGCCGTCCTGGACGGCGACGGTGCCGGAGTCGGGGAAGGCGTCGGTGTCGTGCCACAGCTCGACGCCGGTCGTCGCGTCGCGGGCCACGACGCGGCCACCGTCGCGCGACGCCCACAGCTCGACGTCCCGGGCGCTGCCGTCGTCCGCCCTCGGCGCGAGGGGGACGCCCGGTGCCCGCACCTCGGCGCCGTCGAGCAGCACCGTGCTCTGCGGCTCCGCCGTGAGCACGTCCTCCGCGAAGACCGTCGCGCCGCTGCCGGACGCGTACACGAACCCGTCCCTCACCTCGCGGTCGGCGAGCACCGTGCCGTCGACCCCGACGACCCAGGCGTGGCTGCCCTCCGTGACGGCGAGCCACCCGCGTCCGCCGGCGAGCTGCCCGAGCGGCGACGTGTCGACCACCGGGCTGCCGGGATCGGTGCCCGGCGCCCGCGAGGTCGTGGTGGTCCACACCTCCGTCCCGGCCAGGTCGTGCGCCGTGAGCGTCCACGCGGTCGTCGTGCCGTCGTCGTCCGGGAGCGCCGTGACCACCCGGTCGTCCATGACGCCCCAGGCCTGGGCCCGTGACGTCCACGCGCCGAGGAGGCTCCGGGACGCGACGTCCACGACGGCGACCCGCACCGGCCCTGGCACGGTCGGCTC
>JAEWCA010000579.1 GCA_023390875.1 Actinomycetes bacterium | reverse complement strand
CGGGTGGGACGGGGCCGTCACGGCCGGGGCTCGGCCGACGACGCGACGGCGACCTCGTCGCGCATCGCGACGGCCTCCCGCCGACGGCGGACGTCGAACCAGCCGGGCGGGGCGTACAGCCACGTCGCGCCCGCGCGCTGCGCCGACCGGTGCAGCACGAGCGCCAGCGCGATCGCGGTGGCCGCGAGGGTCGGCGGACCCAGCACCGCGACGATCGGGTGCGTCAGCACACCGGTGTGGCTGAGCAGCACGGCCACCGTGATGATGATCGGCGTGTGCGCGAGGTAGATCGGCAGGGTCTGCGAACCGAGCGAGCGCAGCACCGGCACCCCGGCCAGCGCGCGGCTCAGCGCGATCCCGCCGAGCACCCCGAGCAGGCAGTTGACGAAGTACAGGCCGAGCACCTCGCGCCAGCCGAGCGCCCACAGCCCGACCGCGACGACGAGCCAGACGACGAACGCCGCGACGAGCACCGGGCGCCCGGCCGACGACCCGAGCCGTAGCACGAGGTCGCGCCCGTACATGCCGACGAGGAAGAACCCGTAGTACTTCACGGCGCCGTTCCAGCCGGGGCTGGCCGTGTCCCACCCGCTGAGGGCGACCGCGGCGCCCGCCATCGCGACACCGATCTGGATCCCCGGCGGGATGCGCGACGTCAGCTTCGCGATCACGAAGAACAGCGCGAGCGCCCAGATGAACCACAGCTCGAGCCGCGGCATGAACGGCGACAGCACGTACGGCTGGATCACGCTGCTCATCACCGAGCCGACACCGCGCATCTGCAGGCCCGCGTAGTACGTGACCGACCCGATGGCACCCCACACGAGGAACACCCACAGGTACAGCCGCACCTTGTGCTCCCACAGCGGACGCCACGCCCCGCGCACCCACTTGCCGGCGAACAGCCCTGCGAGCGTGAAGAACAGGGGCATCCGCAGCGACGACATCACGAGGTTCGCCTGCACCCAGCCCTGCACGTGCGCGCCGCCGCCGAGCAGCCAGTTGGTCGCGTGGAACAGCGCGACGAGCGAGATGGCGATGCCGCGGCCGGTGTCGACCCAGGTCACCCGGACCTTGGCGCCGCGCGGCGACGGGTCGGGTGCCGGGCTGGTCATGCGCCGAGTCTAGGCGGGCAGAGCATCCCGAACAGGGGCGAAGCGGGCGAAAAAGGTGCACGGTGGACCGTCCGCGGGCCGCCGGGTGCGACGATTGCCGCCGACGACGGATGGCCCGGGGGCCGGTCGGCCGACTGGCGTACATGGCGGCCGACGAGCAGAGCCGGCGACGAGCAGAGCGGCCGGCGAGCAGAGCAGGCGATGAGCAGAGCGGGCGACGAGCAGAGCGGTTGACGAGCATGGTGCCGGACGAGGCGAGCGGGGCCACCGTGGCCGCACCCCCGGGTGCGTCCGACGGCCGCACCGCCGCGCCCGTCGCTGAGGCGGACGCCGAGCAGCGGGCCGGCTCGCAGGACGCGGAGCGGCGGCCGTTCCTGCGCACGCCCGTGCCGGCCACCACGGCCGTCGCCGCGGTCGCGCTCGTCGCGACCGGCATGGAGCGGCCGCTCTACCAGGCCCTCACGCTCGGCACGGTCCTCGCCGTCGTCCTCATCCCCGTGTGGTGGCGGTCCACCGGCCTGTTCCACGACGCGCGCACGCTCCTGCTGCTCACGGGTGTCGCGATCGCGGTCGGCGTCTGGCTCACAGAGCTCGCGTCGCAGGACCACCACACGACGACGCGGATGGCCGTCAACGGCGTGATCGTGCTGCTCAACGCGGTCCTCGGCTCGTGCGTCGTGCTGTGGGCGCGGACCCGCATGTCCGACGCGGCCGTCGCGTCGCTGTTCGGCTTCGGCATGCTGCTCGGCATCGACCGGGGCGGCCGGTTCGCGGAGAGCCCGTGGCGGTTCGGGTTCGCGATCCCGCTGACGGTGCTGCTGCTCGGTCTCGCGTGGCTGTCCCGCAAGGGGTGGCTGCAGGTCGTCACGGCCCTCGCGCTCGCGGGCATGTCCGCGATCAACGGCGGCCGGTCCACGGCCGCGATGCTGCTGCTCGCCGCCGTGATCACGATGCAGCAGGTCGCGTGGCGGCGGCGCGGGTCGAAGGCCGCGTCGAGGACGCGTGCCGTGGTGCTCGTCGGCGGCCTGTGCGTCGCGCTCTACTACCTCGGGCAGGCCGCGATCCTCGACGGCTACCTCGGCAAGGACGCGCAGGAGCGCACGCAGGAGCAGATCGCGCTGTCGGGGTCGCTCATCGCGGGCGCCCGGCCCGAGTTCGGTGCGACGGAGGCCCTCGTCCAGCACCGGCCGTACGGGTTCGGGGTCGGCGTCGTGCCCAACACGCAGGACCTGCTCGAGGCCAAGTCCGGCATGGCGGCGCTGCGCTACAACCCGGACAACGGGTACGTCGAGCGGTACATGTTCGGCAGCGGCATCGAGCTGCACTCGACCGCGGCCGACCTGTGGGCCGCGTTCGGGTTCGCGGGCCTGGCGATCGCGCTGTACGCGGTCTGGATCGTGCTGCGCGGGTACACGCTGGCGTTCAGCCGACATGCGGCGAGCGCGCTCCTGACGTACCTGGCGATCCGCACGCTCTGGAACGTGCTGTTCAGCCCGCTGTCGAGCTCCGTGGTGCTCTTCGCGCTGGCCGTCGGGCTGCTCGTCGTGCGTCGCGCGCAACCGGCGGACACCGCCTGAGGACATCGCGGGGCGGGCTCGCCGCCCGTCGGACGACTGCCAGACTCGCCGGGTGACGACAGCCCTCGACCCGTCGACCACCGCGCTCGTGCGGCGCGCCTGGGCACGACGCCTGCACGTCGCTTCTGAGGCTCTCGGTGCGGACGGACCGGTGCTGGTCGACAGGCCGGACCTGACGGCGGCGGTGGTGGTGCGGCTCGGTGACACGGTCGCGGTCGCGGCGCCGCCGACGGCGCTGGCCCTGCTGGGGCACCTGCCCGCGCCGCAGCTCGTCGACGTCGACGTCCTGCTCCGACTGCTGGACCCCCTGCGCCCGAGCCTCCTCTGGCCTCGCTCCTGACGGGTCGCCGAGCGGCTCGGGTTCGTCCGTCTCGGCACGCAGGTGACGGTCGACCTCGCCCCGGCCGGCCCCGCAGCACCGGGACCGCCCCGCTGAGCGCTGCCCGGAGACGACACACGGGGCACGTCGGGCCAGGAGCGGCCCGCCGTACCCCGCACCCCCTGCGGTCGTCGCTGCCTTGCTGTGGTGCAGCGCTGCGCGCCGCACCTGCCGTCGCCGGCTACCGTCGCCGGTTACTGCACCGGTCGTGCCACCAGGTCGTCCCAGGAGAACGCGACGGCCGGGTTGCCGGTGGTGCCGCCGTGGTACACGGAGACCCCGATGCCCCCGCCGACCTGCAGGCTGGCGGACGAGTCGGTCACCGCCGCGCGCCAGTCGGTCGGCTCGGCGGTGCCGGCCTTCCAGACCTTGACCCGGACCGTGGTCGGCGACACGCCCTGCACCTGCGTGCGGACCAGGAGCTGGTCGTTGGCCGCGAACGTCAGGCCCGTCACCACGCCGCCGCCCATCGCGGTGGTCGTGCCGGCGACCTCACGCGTCGCGTGCACCTGGATCGAGCCGTCGGCCCCGAGCCGCACCCGGGCGCCGTACGCGTCGTTGCCGACCCGGCGGCCCTGGAGCGTCGCGAACGACGTCCCCGTGGAGAGCCGGTCGGTGCTGAGCGTCGCCGTCACGTCCGCGTTGGTCTGCGAGACGGACGCGAGGTACGCGCCGACCGTGCCGCCGACCGGGTCGGTCAGGACGCCCCGGCCGCCCGCCACGGACAGCCGGCTGGCCGTGCCCGACGTCGTCCACGCGCCGCCGAGGAGCGCGTTGCCCCAGCCGTTCGACACCGTGCGGGCGAAGTCGTCCCGCGCGAACGCGTCGTCGACCGGCGGCGTGACGCTGACGGTGACGTCCTGCGTCGTCGACGCGGTGGCGCCGTCGTCGTCGGTGACGGTGAGCGTCACGGTGTAGGTGCCGGCCGCCCCGTACGTGTGCGACGCCGTGGCGCCGGACCCGTTCGGGGTGCCGTCACCCCAGCTCCATGCGTACGACGCGACGGTGCCGTCGCTGTCCGACGAGCCCGTGCCGTCGACGTTCGCGGTGAGACCGCTGGTCCCCGCCGTGAACGCCGCGGCCGGGGCCACGTTGGGCGGCGGGACCGCGCCGACGACCTTGGCCGACAGGTCGTCCCACGAGAACGCGACAGCCGGGTTGCCGGAGGTGCCGCCGTGGTAGACGGTCACGCCGACTCCGCCACCGGTCTGCAGGCTCGCGGAGCTGTCCGTGACGGTCGCCCGCCAGTCGGTCGGCTCCGTGGTGCCCGCCTTCCAGACCTTGACGCGCACGGTCGTCGGCGAGACGCCCTCGACCTGCGTGCGGACCAGCAGCTGGTCGTTGGCCGCGAACGTCAGGCCCGTCACCGCGCCGCCGCCGAGGGCGGTCGTGGTGCCGGCGACCTCACGCGTCGCGTGGACCTGGATCGAGCCGTCGGAGCCGAGCCGCACCCGGGCGCCGTACGCGTCGTTGCCGACGCGGCGACCCTGGAGGGTGGCGTACGACGTGCCCGTCGAGAGCCGGTCCGTGCTGAGCGTGGCCGTGAGGTCCGTGCTGGTCTGCACGACCGAGCCCAGGTACGCGCCCACCGTGCCGCCGACCGGGTCGGTCAGCACGCCGCGACCACCCGTGACCGACAGCCGGCTGGCCGTCCCCACGGTCGTCCACGGACCACCGGTCGTCGCGGTGCCCCAGCCGCCCGTCACCGTGCGGGTGAACGTGTCGGTGGCGAACGGCGTGCCCGGCGGCGGAGCCGTCACGGTGACGTCGTGCGTGACGGTGCCCGTCGCGCCGTCGTCGTCCGTCACCGTGAGGGTCACCGTGTAGGTGCCCGCGGCGGCGTACGTGTGCGACGCGGTCGCGCCCGTGCTACCGGCGGTCGAGTCGCCCCAGCTCCACGCGTACGACGTGATGGTGCCGTCGCTGTCGGCGGAGCCGGTGCCGTCGACGTTCGCGGTGAGCAGGTTCGCGGACGCCGTGAACGCGGCGGCGGGCGGCTGGTTCGGCGGCGGCGCCGTGACCGAGACGTCCTTCGACAGCGACGTGGTCGCGCCGTCGTCGTCCGTCACCGTGAGCGTCACCGAGTACGTGCCGGTGCCGGCGTACGTGTGCGACGCGGTGGCCCCGGTGGAGCCGGGCGTGCCGTCACCCCAGCTCCACGCGTACGACGCGATGCTGCCGTCGCCGTCCGTCGAGCCCGAGCCGTCGACCTGCACGGCGAGCACGTTCACCGCGGTGGTGAACGCGGCCACCGGCGGCTGGTTCGGCGGCGGCGCGGCGACCTGCACCGTGCGCGTCGTCGTGGCCGTGCCGCCGCGGTTGTCCGTCACGGTGAGCGTCACGGTGTACGTGCCGTCGGCCGTGTACGTGTGCGACGCGGTCGAGCCCGAGCCGTTCGGCGTCGAGTCGCCCCAGTTCCACACGTAGGACGCGAGCGTGCCGTCGGGGTCGGACGAGCCCGTGCCGTCGACCTGGACCGACAGGTCCGTGGTCGTCGCGGTGAACGACGCCGTCGGCGGGACGTTCGGGGCGGGCTGGCCCGAGCCGAGCGCGTAGTGCTGCGCGACCTGGGTGGGCGTGAGCACCGACGAGTACACGGCGACCTCGTCGACGTTGCCGGCGAACCAGGGCTGCGGACCCCACGTGTTGTCGCCGCCGACGCGCCAGTAGCCGGTGTACGCCTGCTGGTCCGTCTGCGGGTTCGTGCCCCGCAGCACCCCGTCGACGTACAGCTTCATGCCGTCGGGGCCCTGCGTGGCGACCAGGTGGTGCCACGCGTTGTTGTTGTAGGCGGCCGTCGTCGTGATCGTGTTCGCGACGCCCGTCCAGACGCCGAACGTGAGCCGGCCGTCGGTCTCCATGTACACGTGCCGGTCGTAGTTGGAGCTCAGACCCGTCGCCGCGTCACCGAAGCCGATGAGCTTGCCGCCGTTCGTCGTGCTCGTCTTGAACCACAGCTCCTCGGAGTACACCGAGGGGTCGCTGAACTGCGCGGTGCTCGCGAGCAGACCCGTGCTGCCGTTGAGCCGCACCGAGTAGTTCGTGCTCTGCCCGACGAGCGCGCCCGCCTGCAGCCGCGTGTAGCCACCGCTCAGCGTGCCCGTGTTGTTGAGGACGCTCGCGTCCGTCGCGACGCTGCCCGTGGTCTCGCTCAGCCGCCAGAACAGGTCGGGCTGGGCGTTGTAGACCGCGGCACCGTAGGTGTCGGCCGGGGCCGGCGGAGCGGTCGACGTGCGTCCCGCGGCGACCCAGTGCGCGTCGACCTGCGCGGTCGTCAGCGGGGCCGGGTACACGGCGACGTCGTCGATCGTGCCGTTGAAGTACGGCGCACCGCTCCACGAGTTGTCGCCACCGATCCGCCAGTAGCCGCTGTAGGCCTGCGCGGACGTCGTGTCGGTCCGCTGCGCGACGCGCCGGCCGTCGACGAACAGCTTCATGCCGTCCGGGCCGAGCGAGCCGACCACGTAGTGCCACTGGCCGTCGTTGTACCGGGTGGTCGTGGACAGGGTCCGCGACGTGCCCGGGTAGACCCCGAACAGCACGCGCCCCTGCGTGTCCATGTAGATGTGCCGGTCGTAGCTGCCGCTGTTGCCGGTGTTGGCGCTGCCGAAGCCGAACATCTTGCCGCCGGCGGTCGTCGTGGTCTTGAACCAGCCCTCGAGGGCGAAGGTCTGCGGACCCGCGATGGCCGTCTGCGTCGCCGCGAGACCGGTGCCGGTGCCGTTGAACGAGGACGCCAGGTCCGAGTCGGTGCTGCCGAGCGCACCCGCGACCCCGCGGGTCACGCCGGCCTGCGACACCATGTCGGCGTTGCCCGCCCAGTCGGCGACCGAGGTGGACCCGGCCGGCTCGTCGAGCCGCCAGAAGTTCGTCGCACCGTCGTCGAGCACCTTGCCGGCGTACGGCGAGAGCACGGCGTCGCTCACCGTGACGGTGACCCACGACGATCCGACCGTGTTGCCGTTCGGGTCCGTCGCGTAGACCCGGTACCGCACCGAGCTGCCCGGCGTCAGGCCCGTGTCCTTGAAGCGCAGCGTCTTGACGTTCCAGAACGTCGTCGAGACGGTCTCCGTGTAGATCGGCGGGTTGTTCGCCGACTCGCGGTACAGCTTGTACGTGAGCGTCTCGTTGTCGCGGTCGAAGTTGGTGTTCCACGCGATCCGGACCTCGCCCGACGACACGGACGACACCGACAGCGGCCAGTTCGTGCCCTGCAGGCGCGGACCCTGCTTGAGAGGCGCCTGGTCGATCGTCGTGAAGCGCACCAGACCCTGCTGGCCGGTGTTGTTGACCTGCGTGAACTCACCGCCGTAGAGCACGTACTTGCCGCTCGTCGTCACGGTCCACGGGCCCTGCGACTTGCCGGTGTACGTGCCGGTGTTGATGGTCGGGTACCAGTTGAGGATCGTCGGCGAGGGCTCGCCGTCGTGGTCCGGGTAGCCGTAGATGTCGGCGGTGTTGATGCGCGTCGCGGCCTTGGTCAGCGCGGTCGCGCGGTACACCGTCCACGGGCTCGTCTGCGGGAAGCCGCCCGAGTTGCCGCAGTAGTGCTTGTGGCTCGCGGAGTAGACGACGTCGCCCATCGGGTACGACGAGTACGTGTCGCCGTGGCAGTCCTCGACCCACACCTCGCTGCCCGTGGCCCAGTCGGCCGCGAACGTGCCCTCGACGTTGCCGCCGCCACCGAAGTGGTAGCCGGTGCCGTAGAACATGTCGCCGTCGGTCTCGAGGCTGAGGATCGCGGACTCGTCGCCGCCGTTGCGGATCTGCGTGTTGACCGGCAGCGGCATCATGTCGCCGGTCGTCGAGTCGAGCCGCGCGAGGCCGTAGCCCGGGTTCGACGAGCCGTCCACCGACGTGAACGATCCGCCGATGACGATCGAGCCGCCGTCGGGCGCCACCGTGATCGCCTGCACCGAGCCGTCGACGAGGTCGGCCGACAGCGGCAGCGTCGCACCGTTGTCGAGCCGCAGCGCCGCGACCTTGGTGCGCGCCGTGCCGTTCGCCGAGGAGAAGTTGCCGCCGATGAACACCGTCGTGTTCGTGACCGCGACGGCGCTGACCGTCGAGTTCACGGTCGGCCGGAACGAGCTGATGAGCGCGCCCGTCGCGGCGTCGAACGCCGCCACGCGGTAGCGCGCCTCGCCGTTGATCGACGTGAAGGCGCCGACGGCGACCAGCTTGGTGCCGTCGGGCGTGAGTGCGAGGTCCCGGACCTCGGCGTTGAAGTCCGGCGCGAAGCTGGTGTTGAGCGCCCCCGTGCTCAAGCTGTACGCCATCATGTTGTTCCGGACGACCTCGCTCGTCCCGGCGGCCGCCCCCGGCGGCCTGGCACGCGTGAACTCACCGCCGACGTAGACCCGGTCGCCGGCGACCTGCTGGTTCCACACCACGCCGTTGATCTGCGCGGTCGGCAGCGCGTCCGCGCTCACCGTCACCGGGTCCGCCGGGTTCGGCGGCGCGGTGTCCGCCTGTGCGGGGGCCGCGACCAGCAGGCCTGTGACGGCGAGCGCACCCGCTCCCAGCAGCCCTACCAGTCGAGAGAGCTTCGACGGTCCCACCATGATGCTTGTCCCTCCGCACGCGTCGCCGGTCCCGCGCCGGGGTTGGCGGGGCCGTAGACGATCGGGAGCGACTTTAGGCGGGTTCGGACATATGGGGTCATATGCACCCGGGTGAACTGTTGTCCAGATCGGGTGAATCCACCTACTGGGGGACGGACCCCTCGAAAAGGACCACCGTGAGGTCCGGCGCCAGGTCGACCTCGAGGCGGACGTGCCCTCTGTCGGCCGGCGGAACGTTGAAGACGAACACGCCCGTCACGGACCCGCCCGCGGCCACCTCGCCCGGGAACGGCTGCCCGCCCGGCTTCAGCAGCGGGGTCGCGGGCGACAGCGCGTCGCCCGTGTAGGCGTTGACGACCGCGGCCGACAGGTCGAGCGCGGGACCCGACCGGTTCGCGACCGACACCGTGAACCGCAGCGACGGTCCGCCGACCTCGCCGGGCAGCGTCGCCTCACCCGTCACG
>JAEWCA010000568.1 GCA_023390875.1 Actinomycetes bacterium | reverse complement strand
CTCACGGCCCGGCGGTCGGTCGGTGCGGCGTCACCTCGCCGCGCGGCTCAGTACGGCTGCAACCGCACCCGGTTCGCTCAGTGCGGCTGGTACGGAGACACGACGACCTCGACGCGCTGGAACTCCTTGAGGTCCGAGTACCCGGTCGTGGCCATCGCGCGCTTGAGCGCGCCGATGAGGTTGAGCGTGCCGTCGGCCGTGTGGCCGGGGCCGAACAGGATCTGCTCGAGCGTGCCCGCGGTGCCCACCTCGACGCGCTCGCCGCGCGGCAGGTGCGGGTGGTGCGCCTCCGGGCCCCAGTGGAAGCCCCGCCCGGGCGCCTCGGTCGCGCGCGCGAGCGCGGCACCGAGCATGACGGCGTCCGCACCGCACGCGACGGCCTTGACGAGATCACCGGAGTGCCCGACGCCACCGTCCGCGATGACGTGCACGTACCGGCCGCCCGACTCGTCGAGGTAGTCGCGACGCGCGGCCGCGACGTCCGCGACGGCCGTCGCCATCGGCGCGTGGATGCCCAGCGAGACGCGCGTGGTGTGCGCCGCTCCCCCGCCGAACCCGACGAGCACACCCGCGGCCCCCGTCCGCATGAGGTGCAGGGCAGCCGTGTACGTCGACGCGCCGCCCACGATCACAGGCACGTCGAGCTCGTAGATGAAGCGCTTGAGGTTGAGCGGCTCCGCCCGACCCGACACGTGCTCCGCCGAGACGGTGGTGCCGCGGATGACGAACAGGTCGACACCCGCGTCGACCACGGTCCGCCAGAACTCCTGCGTCCGCTGCGGCGACAGCGCGCCCGCGACCGTGACCCCGGCCGCGCGGACCTCCTTGAGCCGGGCCGTGATGAGCTCCGGCTGGATCGGCGCGGCGTAGATCTCCTGCATCCGGCTCGTCGCCCGCGCCGGGTCGAGCGTCGCGACCTCCGCGAGCAGCGCCGACGGGTCCTCGTACCGGGTCCACAGGCCCTCGAGGTCCAGCACGCCGAGACCGCCGGCCTCACCGAGCGCGACGGCCGTGGCCGGGCTCATCACCGAGTCCATCGGGGCCGCGACCACGGGGAGGTCGAAGTGGTACGCGTCGATCTGCCAGCCGACCGAGACCTCCTCCGGGTCCCGCGTGCGCCGCGAGGGGACCACGGCCACGTCGTCGAAGGAGTACGCCCGGCGGCCACGCTTGCCGCGCCCGATCTCGATCTCGTTGCTCACCGCACCAGGCTACCGGCGCGCACCCCTCGCCCCGCGCCGCCGCCGCGATCCGCGGCACGCCGCCGACGGTGCCACGGCCTGTGGGTGGTCGGTGCGAACCTGGGCGCAGCGGTGCCGGGACGGACCGCCGCAAGGGGCGAGAGGCACGTGAGGGACGGAGCACGATGAGCTGGAGCGACGGGCCGCTGCTCGGGTTCGACACCGAGACCACGGGGATCGACGTCGACCACGACCGCATCGTCACCGCCGCCCTCGTGCGCCGCGACGGCACCGGCACGCACGTGCGGACCTGGCTGATCGACCCGGGCGTCGAGATCCCCGAGGCCGCCGCGGCCATCCACGGCGTCACCACCGAGCACGCCCGCCGGCACGGCGGAGCACCGCGGCCCGCGCTCGACGAGATCGCGACGACGCTGGCCGACGCGTTCCGTGCGGGTGTGCCGGTCGTGGCGTACAACGCGGCGTTCGACCTGTGCCTGCTCGACGCCGAGCTGCGCCGCCACAAGCTCCCGACGCTCCCCGACCGGCTCCTGGGTGCCGCCCGCCCGGTCATCGACCCGCTCGTGCTCGACCGCGCGGAGGACCGCTACCGCAAGGGCAAGCGCAAGCTCGTCGACCTGTGCGGCTTCTACCAGGTGGTCGAGTCCGGGTCGCTGCACAGCGCCGACGTCGACGTCGTCGCCACGCTCGACGTGCTGGAGCGGCTCGTCGGGCGGTTCCCGCACCTCGCCGACCTGGACCTCGACACGCTGCACGAGTACCAGGTGACGGCGCACCAGGCCTGGGCCGAGGGGTTCAACGCGTGGCGCGCCGAGAAGGGCCTCGAGGGGCCGGGCGCCGAGGGCGTGTGGCCGGCCCGGGAGCCGGTCGGCACCCTCTGGTGACGCGCCGGCGTGAGGTCAGCGGCCGGACGAGTAGTTCGGCGCCTCGACCGTCATCTGGATGTCGTGCGGGTGCGACTCCTTGAGCCCCGCGGGCGTGATCCGGATGAACTGCCCGCGCTCCTGCAGCTCGGGGATGGTGTGCGCGCCGACGTAGAACATCGACTGGTGCAGGCCGCCGATCAGCTGGTGCGCCACGGCACCGAGCGGGCCGCGGTACGGCACCTGGCCCTCGATGCCCTCGGGCACGATCTTCTCGTCGGTCGACACGTCGGCCTGGAAGTACCGGTCCTTGGAGTACGACACCCGGCCGCGCGACGCCATCGCACCCAGCGACCCCATGCCGCGGTAGTGCTTGTACTGCTTGCCGTTGACGAACACGAGGTCGCCGGGCGACTCGTCGCAGCCCGCGAGCAGCGACCCGAGCATCACGGTGTCGGCGCCCGCGACGAGCGCCTTCGCGATGTCGCCCGAGTACTGCAGGCCGCCGTCGCCGATCACCGGCACGCCGGCCGGCTTGCACGCCTGCGCGGCGTCGTGGATCGCGGTGACCTGCGGGACACCCACGCCGGCGACCACGCGGGTGGTGCAGATGGAGCCCGGGCCGACACCGACCTTGACGGCGTCCGCACCCGCGTCGACCAGCGCCTGCGCGCCCGGCCGGGTCGCGACGTTGCCGCCGATGACCTGCACGTGACGCGTCCCCGGGTCGGTCTTGAGGCGGCGCACCATGTCGAGCATGAGGCGCGCGTGGCCGTTCGCGGTGTCGACCACGAGCACGTCCACGCCGGCCTCGACGAGCGCGGTCGCCCGCTCCCAGGCGTCGCCGAAGAAGCCGATCGCGGCGCCGACCACCAGGCGACCCTCGTCGTCCTTCGTCGCGTCCGGGTACTGCTCGGACTTCACGAAGTCCTTCACGGTGATGAGCCCGCGCAGGATGCCGGCGTCGTCGACCAGCGGCAGCTTCTCGATCTTGTGCTTCGCCAGCAGCGCGGCCGCGTCGTCGCGCGCGATGCCGACCGGGGCCGTGACGAGCGGCATCGGCGTCATGACCTCACGGACGCGCCGGGTCTCGAACTCGTGCGGCGGGACGAACCGCAGGTCTCGGTTGGTGATGATGCCGAGCAGCCGGCCACCCTCGCCGACCACGGGCAGGCCGGACACCCGGTAGGTGCCGCAGAGCCGGTCGAGCTCGGCGAGCGTCGCCTCGGGCGACGTCGTGACGGGGTCGGTGATCATGCCCGACTCGGAGCGCTTCACCAGGTCGACCTGGTGCGCCTGGTCGGCGATCGAGAGGTTGCGGTGCAGGATGCCGATGCCGCCCTGGCGCGCCATGGCGATGGCCATGCGCGACTCGGTGACGGTGTCCATGGCGGCCGACAGCAGCGGCACGCGCACGCTGATCTCGCGGGTCAGCCGCGTGGTGGTGTCGACCTCGCTCGGGATGACGTCCGTCTCCCCGGGGAGCAGGAGCACGTCGTCGTACGTGAGCCCGATCCGTGCGAAGGGGTCGGCAGGCGAGTGTCCCAGCTCCGTCATCCAGACAGGATACGTCGGCGCCGGGGCGCCCCCGTCAGGGGTCCCGCTGGCCGGACGGGTGAGGTCCGGCCCGACGACCGACCCGACGGACGGCTCAGCGGATGAGGCCGCGCCGCAGCCCGATCGCGACCGCCTGCGCGCGGTCCTTGGCGCCGAGCTTGCGGAACAGCCGCCGCGCGTGCGTCTTGACCGTGTCCTCGGAGAGGAACAGCTGCGCGCCGATCTGCGCGTTGGACTGCCCGTTGCTCATGCCGACGAGGACCTCGATCTCGCGCTTCGTGAGCGCGGCACCGGTGGCGACGCCGGTCGGGACGGGAGCGGCGGGCTCCTGCGGCTCGTCGTCCAGGGCGACGGCCGTCAGCGGACGCACCGCGACGGGCCGACCGGCACCGTCGACCTCGTGCGCGACCGCGGGGCTCGGCACGTCGACGCCGGGCGCCCGGCCGTTCGACGCGGCCAGCACGGGGC
>JAEWCA010000532.1 GCA_023390875.1 Actinomycetes bacterium | reverse complement strand
CTCCCAGCTCGCGCGGGCAGTCACCGGCATCGAGATCCACCCGGGGGCCCGGCTGGGCCGCCGGCTGTTCATCGACCACGGCATGGGCGTGGTCATCGGCGAGACGGCCGAGGTGGGCGACGACGTGGTGCTGTTCCACGGGTCGACGCTCGGCGGCAAGACCATGCGGCACGGCAAGCGGCACCCCACGCTCGGCGACAACGTGGTCGTCGGGGCGGGCGCGAAGATCCTGGGTCCGGTGTGGATCGGCTCGGGCGCGCAGGTCGGGGCGAACGCCGTGGTGATCCACGACGTGCCGGCCGGGGCGATCGCGGTGGGGGTGCCCGCGCAGATCCGGCTGCGGCCCGCCAAGGCGGCGTTCGACGTGGAGATCGACGACCCCGCGATCTACATCTGACCTGCGCCGTCGACGTTTGGCCGCCCGCCGCCGCGAACGCCTGACGTGTGGCGCCGCCGCCACCGACGGCGTCCTCCCGCCACCCCGACACCCCACGGTGCTCGGGCCCATCCGTCACTTGTTCTAGTTGTCACCAAACAACTAGACTGAGCAGGTGCTCCTTCGCATCGACCCCACGTCCGCCGAGCCGCTGTTCGCGCAGCTCGCCGCCCAGGTGCGGACCTCCGTCGCCCGCGGCGACCTCACGCCCGGCACCCGGCTCCCCGCGGCCCGCGACCTGGCCGCCGCGCTCGACATCAACCTGCACACCGTGCTGCGCGCCTACCAGGAGCTGCGGGACGAAGGGCTGATCGAGCTGCGCCGCGGCCGTGGCGCCGTGGTGAGCGAGCACGCCGCCCTCGACTACGCACCGCTGCGCGCCGCGCTGGCCGAGGTCGTGCGCACGTCGCGCACGCTCGGCCTCGCGCCCGAGACCACGACCGCCCTGCTCAAGGACGCCCTCACCGAGGAGAACCGATGACGCCGCCCACCACCCACCCGGTCCCGCACCGCACGGCGAGCACGCTGCTCGGGCTCGTCGTGCCCGTCGTGCTCACCGCCGCGACCGTCGTCGTCGCCCTCTCCTGGGCCGACGACCTGCCCGACCCCGTCGCCACCCACTGGGGTGCCGACGGCCCGAACGGCTCCGGCTCGCTCGACGCGTTCGTGTGGACGTCCGCGCTCGCCGCCGTGGTGCTCGCGGCAGCAGGGTGGGCGCTCGCGTTCTTCGCCGGCCGCGCCGCGACGACCCGGCGGCTCGGCGCCGGCTTCTCGCTCGGTTTCGCGGGCTTCCTCAGCACGCTCGTGCTCGGCACGCTCGCCCTGCAGCGCGGCATCGACGACTGGACCGCCGCCCCGCCCGTCGACGGCGTCGTGCTCCTCACGCTCCTCGCCGGCCTCGTCCTCGCCGCCGTCGGCGGGGCGCTGACCCCGGGCGACGCACCCGAGCCGACAAGCGCTCCCGTGCCCGTCGACGCGGACCGGCTCCCGCTCGCACCCGACGAGCGGGCCGGCTGGGTGCAGCACATCCGCAGCCGCGGCGTGCTCGTCGTCGCCGCGGTGGTCCTCGTCCCGATCCTGCTGGTCGCGGTGCTCGTGCGGACACCCGCGGTCGTCGTGCCGGCCGTCGTCGTGGTCGCGCTGCTCGTCGCGTCGATGGCGTCGTTCACCGTGACCGTCGACGCCCGCGGGCTGACCGCGCGGTCGGGCCTCGGCTGGCCGCGGCAGCACGTGCCGCTCGACGAGGTGGTCCGCGCGCAGGTGGTGCACGTGCGGCCGTTCCAGGAGTTCGGCGGGTGGGGCTACCGCATCGGTCGCGGCGGGCGCGTCGGGATCGTCGTGCGGACCGGTGAGGGCCTGCTCGTGGAGCGGACCGGCGGGCGCTCGCTCGTCGTCACCGTCGACGACGCGGCGACGGCCGCCGCGCTGCTGAACACGCTCGCGGACCGGTCCCGGGTAGCCTGACGCGCGCGTCGACGAGGACGCCGGACGACGAGGAGAACCATGCGGCTGGGCTATCACACCGGGTACTGGTCGGCGGGTCCCCCGCCCGGCGCGCAGGAGGCGGTGCTCGCGGCCGAGCAGCTCGGGTTCGACTCCGTGTGGACCGCGGAGGCGTACGGCTCGGACGCGCTGACCCCGCTGGCCTGGTGGGGTGCCCGGACGTCCCGGATCCGGCTGGGCACGGCCATCGCGCAGATCTCCGCCCGGACGCCGACGGCCGCGGCCATGGCCGCGATCACGCTGGACCACCTGTCGGGCGGCCGGTTCGTGCTCGGCCTCGGCGCCTCGGGTCCGCAGGTCGTCGAGGGCTGGTACGGGCAGCCGTACCCGCGCCCGCTCGCCCGCACGCGCGAGTACGTGAGCATCGTGCGGCAGGTGCTCGCGCGCGAGGCGCCCGTGACGTTCGACGGCGCGTTCTACCGGCTGCCCCTGCCCGCGGACCAGGGGTCCGGCCTCGGCAAGGCGCTGCGCTCGACGGTGCACCCGCTGCGCGCCGACATCCCCATCCACCTGGCCGCGGAGGGTCCGCGCAACACCGTCATGACGGCCGAGATCGGCGACGGCTGGCTGCCGCTGTTCTACTCGCCGCGGATGGACGACGAATACCGGGCGCTGCTCGCCGAGGGCTTCGCGCTGCGCGCACCCGAGCGCCGGCCCGTCGAGGAGTTCGAGGTCACGGCGACCGTGCCGGTCGTGCTCGGCGACGACATCGAGTCCGCCGCCGACGTCGTGCGACCGTTCGTCGCGCTGTACGCGGGCGGCATGGGCGCCAAGGGGGCCAACTTCCACCGGGCCGTGCTCGACCGGCTCGGCTACACCGAGGCGTGCGACGAGATCCAGGCGCACTACCTCGGCGGGGACCGCGCACGGGCGGTCGCCGCGGTGCCCACGGAGCTCGTCCGGGACATCGCGCTCGTCGGCACGGCCGACGACATCCGGTCCCAGCTGCCGGCGTGGCGGGCCACCGCGATCACGACGATGCTGGTCCAGGCCGACCCGCGGACCCTGCCTGCCGTCGCGCAGGTGCTCACCGCCTGACGTGGACGACGAGTACGTCGAGGCCGTCCTCGACCTGGTCGCCGCGATCCCGCCGGGACGCGCGATGACCTACGGGACGATCGCCGAGGTGCTCGTCGACCGCGCCGTCGCCGCCGGCGGCACACCGCGCGGCGGCCCCCGGCAGGTCGGTCAGGTGATGAGCCGGGCCGGGTCGGGCGTGCCCTGGTGGCGCGTCGTCAACGCCGCCGGGAGCCCGCCCGCGCGGCACGCGTCGCGCGCCGTCGCGCTCCTCGTCGCGGACGGGACGCCGATGGTCGCGGACGGCACCCGGGTCGCGCTCCGGCGCGCGATCTGGTTCCCCGACGACTAACCCGCGGCGGCCGGTCGTGCGTCGCACGTGCTCGGAGGGACGGACGGCCGCGAGCGCGTCGTCGCCGTCCGCCCTGCTCAGTCGCGGCAGACGAGCACGAGCGCGCGGTCGTCGTCGTCGGCCGCCGCGACCCCGGCCAGGACCGCCGCCGCTCCCCCGCGCCGCGGCCCGAGCACCCGGTCCGCCGCACCCATGAGCCGGTCCAGGCCACGGTCGAGGTCGGTGCCGGGGGCGTCGACGAGGCCGTCGGTGTAGAGCAGCAGCACGTCCCCGGGGTCGAGCCGCCCCTCCTGCGCCGGGCACACGATGTCCCCGACGACGCCGAGGGCGGGGCTGCCGACCGTGTTGACGACGTCGATCCGGCCCGCGCCGGCGTGCAGGTGCAACGGCGGCGGGTGGCCCGCGGACGCGACCCAGTAGGCGCCCGTGTCGAGGTCGACCGCGACGTGCACGGCCGTCGCGAACCCCTCCGCCCACTGCTGGTCCAGCAGGTAGTCGTTCGCGGCGGGCAGGAAGCCCTCGCGGGGCATCGCGCCGAGCAGCCCGCCGAACGCCCCGGACAGCTGCAGCGACCGGACCCCGGCTCCCTGGCCCTTGCCGGACACGTCGACGAGCGCGATCTCCAGCAGCGACCGCCCGCGCAGCACGGCGACCATGAAGTCGCCCGAGAACGCGTCCGCGTGCGCCGAACGGATCTCGCTGTCGACCCGCCACCCCGGCGGCAGCGGAGGCACCCGGCCGTGCGCAGACAGCCGGTCCCGCAGGTCGACGAGCATCCGGTCGCCGGGCGCACCCTGCAGCCCGATCCGCGCGCGGCGCCACCCGAACGTCAGCGTGACCGCGACGGAGATGCCGATCACCACGAACACGCCCGGGATCATGCTCGGTGCGCCGCTGAACCACAGCCACGTCGACAGCAGCAGGATGAGGACCCCGAGCACCACGAGCATCCGCTGACGCAGGAAGAACACCGCGACCACCTGCAGGAGCAGGAACGTCGACGGCGGCACCCACTCGGGGACGAGCCGCACACCGAGGCTGATGGCGACGGCGCTGAGCAGGAGCACCACGCTCGCGAGCAGGTGCAGGCGCGACGACCGGCGGTGCACGGCGCGCCGCGCGCCCGCGAGGAGTCCGCGTCGCGCCGACCACCCACGGGTGCCGCCCATCGTCCGAGCGTATCCGCAGGTCGGGGAGCCGGACCGGCAGCGGCGCGGCGATATTGCGTGCGCGCGGGCGGGCCGTCTCGGCCACGATGGGGCGCATGAGCCCACTCCCGGACGGATACCGCGTCGTCGAGGTCCCCGAGGCCCGCAAGCAGGAGTTCCTCGAGGTGGACCGCCTCGCCTTCGCGTTCGACTCGACGCCGGAGACCGACGCCCTCGTGCCCCTCACGCTGCCGTGGGACCGCACGATGGCGGTCGAACGGCCCGACGGCACGTTCGCGTCGGTGCACGCGTCGTTCCCGTTCCGCCTCCCCGTGCCCGGCGCCACGGTCGACTGCTCGGGGCTGACGTGGGTCGGCGCCCGGCCCGACCAGCGCCGTCGCGGTCTGCTGCGCTCGATGATCGAGACGCACTTCGCCCGGTCGCTCGGCCGCGGCGAGCCCGTGTCGGCGCTGTACGCCGCGGAGCACGGCATCTACGGCCGCTTCGGGTACGGGTCGGCCTCGGACAACGTGCGCGTCTCGCTCGGGCGAGGTGCCGCGCTGCGGCCGGTGCCGGGCAGCGACGACCTCTCGGTCCGGTTCGCCACCGTGGACCGCGACGTGCACACGACGCTCGTCGACGGGCTGCACCGCGCGGCCGGGCAGGGACGTCCCGGCTGGATCACGCGCGACACCGAGGTGCTGCGCATCCGTGCGATCGTCGACCCGCCCGCATGGCGCAACGGCGGCGAGCCGCTGCGCATCGCGACCGTGCACACCGCCGACGGCGAGCCGCGGGCGTACGCGCTGCTGCGCCGCAAGGAGAAGTGGGAGGCGGCCGGCCCCCGGTACACCGTCGACGTGCGGGAGGCCGTCGCGCTCGACGCGGCCGCGGCGCACCGGCTGTGGTCGTTCGTCCTGGACCTCGACCTCACGGCGAGCGTCGAGGGGCCGATGCTGCCCGTCGACGACGCGCTGCTGCACCTGCTCGTCGACGCACGCGCGGTCGTCCCGAAGGTCACGGACAACCTGTGGGTCCGGGTCCTCGACCTCCCGGCGGCCCTCACCGGCCGGCGCTACGCCGCGCCCGTCGACGTCGTGCTGGACGTGACCGACCCGCTCCTGCCCGCGAACTCGGGTCGATGGCGGCTGCGCACCGGAGTCGGGGCGGACGGCTCGTGGCCGGCGACGGTCGAGCGCACGCAGGACGACGCCGACCTCACGCTCGACGTGCGCGAGCTCGGGGCGGCGTACCTCGGTGGCCGGTCGCTCGAGGCCCTGCGCCGCGCCGGTCTCGTCACCGAGCACCGGCCCGGCGC
>JAEWCA010000499.1 GCA_023390875.1 Actinomycetes bacterium | reverse complement strand
GTGCGGCCGTCGGGCGGCGTCGGGGCGGCGGCCGGGAGGGCGGCGGTGGGGTCCCGGTGGCCGGACCTGCGGGGACGGGTGTGTGATGGGGCCGTCCCGCCGCTCACGACCAGGAGGCCCGTCCATGTCGACGCACGCCGCCGCCTACCCGCCGGGCACCCCGGCCTGGGCGGACATCGCGGTCCCGGACGTCCCGAAGGCCAGGGCGTTCTACGGCCCGCTGCTCGGCTGGGAGTTCGAGGTCGGCGGGCCCGCGACCGGCGGGTACGTGCAGGCGACGCTCGGCGGCCGGCGGGTCGCGGGCATGGCCGAGCCGATGGGTGAGGACCCCGCGCCGCCCGCGGCGTGGTGCGTCTACCTCGCGACGGACGACGTCGAGGCGACGACGACCGCCGTGACGGACGCGGGCGGCCAGGTGCTGGTCAGCGGCATGCCGATCCTCGACATGGGCGTGATGGCGATCTACGTCGACCCGACGGGGGCGGTGTTCGGCGCGTGGCAGCCCGGCACGCACACGGGGTGGGACGCCGTCGACGAGCCCGGCTCGGTGGTGTGGTCGGAGGTCATGACGCACGACCAGCCTGCCGCCCTCGACTTCTACCGGAGGGTCTACGGGTGGGGCGTCGACGACATGTCGGGACCGGGGTTCACGTACGCGACGGTGTCGGTCGACGGCCAGACGGTCGCGGGCGTCGGCGGCTACGGCAGCCAGGTCGGGGCGGACGCGCCGGCGGCGTGGACGCTGTACTTCGGGGTCGACGACACGGACGTGTCCGCGGCGCGGGCGACGGAGCTGGGCGGCAGCGTGGTGAGCGCGCCGGCGGACACCCCGTACGGGCGGATGGCGCTCGTGCAGGGGCCGTTCGGCGAGGTGTTCGCGCTGATGGGCCCGAACGCCGACCAACCCGCGGTGCAGGCCTGACCGGTGACCGGGGCGGCGGGCGGCCCGACCGGGCGGAGCGGGTCCGGGTCGCAGGCCGGCGACGGCTCCGCGCCGGGACGTCCGTAGGCTGACCGTCGTGAGCCTCCCGTCCGACGCCTTCCGCCACGTGGCGTCGCGCCCGCACGAGCCGCTGCGCACGTTCCACCCGCGCCGGGCGGCCCTGGGCCGGGAGCGCGAGGACGCGCTGGAGCGGCTGTGGCCCCGGTTCGGGTTCTCCGTGCACGACGACGACCACGGGCCGATGCCCCGCACCCCCGACGGCATGCTCGACGTGCGGGCGCTGTTCGGCCGGGACGCCCCGGTGGTGCTCGAGATCGGCTCGGGGATGGGCGAGACGACGGCCGCGATGGCCGCCGCCGACCCCGGTCGGGACTACCTCGCGACGGAGGCGCACCTGCCCGGCGTCGCGAACCTGCTGGGCCTGATCGAGGAGCTGGGCCTGACGAACGTCCGCGTGGGACACGGCGACGCGCTCGACCTGGTTCGCCGCGCGCTGCCCGAGGGGTCGCTCGACGCGGTGCACGTGTTCTTCCCCGACCCGTGGCCCAAGGCCCGGCACCACAAGCGTCGGCTCGTGCAGCCCGCGCACGTCGCGCTGCTGCGGTCCCGGCTGCGCGTCGGCGGGACGCTGCACTGCGCGACCGACTGGGTGCACTACGCCGACCAGATGCTCGACGTGCTCACCGCCGACCCGGGCCTGGTGAACACGGCCACCGGGTTCGTGCCGCGACCGGCGCACCGGCCGGTGACGAAGTTCGAGCAGCGGGGCCTGGACCTCGGTCACGAGGTGCGCGACGTCGTGGTGCGGAGGGTCCGATGACGCAGGACGGGACGACGGACGGGACGCGGGACCGGACGGCGGGCGGGAGCACGGGCGGGCGCGAGTTCCGGGTGCTCATCGTGCCCGGCGTCAACCCCGACCGGTGGCTGCGGGTGTGGCAGGAGCGGCTCCCCGACGTCCCGGTCCGGCTGCTGCACGACGACCCGCCCGCCGCCGTCACCGCGCTGCGCGAGGGCCGCACGGACGTGGCCCTCGTGCGGCTGCCGGTGGACCGCGACGGCCTGCACGTCATCCCGCTCTACACCGAGGCGACGGTCGTCATGGTGCCGAAGGACCACGTGTTCTCGGTCGCCGAGGAGGTCACGCCCGACGACCTCGCCGACGAGACCGTGATCCGCCCCGACGACGACCTCGTGGGCTGGGCGGACGCGCCCGGCACCCCGTTCACGGGCGGCGACGTGCCGACGACGGCCGACGCGGTCGAGCTCGTCGCCGCGGGCGTCGGCGTGCTGCTGCTCCCCCAGTCCGTGGCCCGGCTGCACCAGCGCCGCGGCCTGACCGCCCGGCCGGTGGTCGACTCCCCCGGCTCGGCGATCGGTCTGGCGTGGCTCGTCGACGCCGAGGACGACCTCACGCAGGAGTTCATCGGCATCGTGCGCGGCCGCACGGCGGGGTCGTCCCGCGGCCGGGGAGCACCACCCGCCGAGCCGAGGAAGCCGAAGGCCGACGCGCAGAAGAAGCCGGCGTCGTCGCAGCGCGGCGGGTCGTCGGGAGGTCGAGGTCCTTCGTCCGGCACCGCGAAGAAGGGCACGGGCCGGGCCGCGAGCC
>JAEWCA010000477.1 GCA_023390875.1 Actinomycetes bacterium | reverse complement strand
GCGTTCGACGGCGCGCACGTCGAGGTGCACCCCGGTGCCGTCTCCCGCCTGCTGCCGCCGCAGCTCGACCTGGCGGCCCGCTGCACCACGCCCGACGGCGACGCCGGCGCGCTGACCGAGCTGCTCGACGCCGACGGCCGCGTGATCTCCGCGACCGCCACCACCGAGTGGGGCGGGTGGCTCCGGGAGGTCCCCGAGCAGGCCGCCGCGCTGCGGATCCGCACCACCGTGCGGCTCGACGAGCCCGGCCGGCACGAGGTCGGCGTCGGGACGGTCGGGCGGCACCGGATCGTCGTCGGCGGGCAGGTGCTGTCCACGGGCGATCACCTCGTCGGCGCCGAGGTGATCCTCGACTCGTCCGTCAACCAGCCCGTGCCCGCGACGCTGGCGATCGACGTCACCACGCCCACGACCGTCGACATCGACGCGACCGTGCAGGCCGTGCACCCCGTGGGGTACGAGTCGTTCGCGCGGGCCGAGCTCGTGCACCGCGTGCCGGGAACGTCGCCCGACGAGCTGCTCGCGGTCGCCGTCGACGCGGCCGCCGCGGCCGACCTCGCGGTCGTCGTCGTCGGGACGAACGAGGAGATCGAGTCGGAGGGCTACGACCGGACGAGCCTCGCGCTGCCCGGGACGCAGGACCAGCTCGTCAAGGCCGTCCTCGCGGCCAACCCCCGCACGATCGTCGTCGTCAACGCCGGCGCCCCCGTGCTGCTGCCGTGGCTCGACGAGGTGCCGTGCGTGGTGTGGGCGTGGCTCGGCGGACAGGAGTGGCCCGAGGCGCTCGCGGACGTGCTGACCGGCGTCACCGAGCCGTCGGGCCGCCTGCCGTGGACGCTGCCCGCGCACGAGTCGGACGTGCCGGTGCCCGACGCGGTCCCCGTCGACGGCGTCGTCGAGTACCACGAGGGCATCCACGTCGGGTACCGCTCGTGGCTGCGGCTCGGCCGCACGCCCGCCGCACCGTTCGGGCACGGGCTCGGGTGGACGACGTGGGAGCACGAGTCTGTCGCCGTCGCCTCCGGGGAGCGGCACGACGTCGACCTCGACGTCGTCGTCCGCAACACCGGACCCCGCGCAGGCCGCGAGGTCGTCCAGGTCTACGTCGAGCCGCCCGCGGGGTCGTCCACCGACGACCGCCCGGTGCGATGGCTCGGCGGGTTCGCCGTCGTGGCCGCCGACCCCGGCGAGCGCACGACCGTCCGGGTCCGGGTGGACGCCTCGGCGTTCCGGACCTGGGACACCGCACGTCCCGGCTGGCTCCACCCGGCCGGGACGTACGGGCTCCGCGTGGGTCGCTCGTCGGGCGACCTGCGTCTCGCGGTCGACGTGCCCCTCCCCGGGGGCACGGCGGCCGATCTCAGCGGTCCTCCGGGAGGCGCACCCCGCAGGGCGTAGGACCGGCGCGGTCCGCAGCCGCGTCGCAGCTCTCTTGTCGAAGTCACAGGCAGTACCCCCATCCAGCAGTGCAAGGAGGCACTCGTGAGAACGCGCAAGCTCGCAACGATGGTCGCCGGGGTGGCAGCCGTCGCGCTGCTCGCCACGGCATGCTCGTCGGGCAACGGCTCGTCGAACTCGTCCAGCTCGACCGGCAGCAACAAGGTCCTGACCGTCGGCATGCCGAACGGGACGCTCACGGAGAACCAGAACCCGCTCGCGCCGACCGGCTCGGCCGCGAAGTCGCTCGGCTACGCGTGGGTGATCTACGAGTCGCTCATGCAGGTCAACGACGTCAAGCCGCTCGAGAACCCGATCCCGTGGCTCGCCGACTCCGTGACGTGGAACGACACGTACACCGAGGCGACCGTCGTGGCCCGTGACGGCGTGAAGTGGTCGGACGGCGAGGACTTCACGGCCGCCGACATCGCGTTCACGTGGAACCTGTTCCTCGACTACCCGGCCCTCAACGCCGACTTCCCCGGCTCGCTGCAGAGCGCGACGGCCGACGGCAACACCGTGAAGATCACGTTCAACAGCTCGCAGTACACCAACCAGGTCAAGCTGCTGAAGACCGTCGTCGTCCCCGAGCACATCTGGAAGGACGTCGACGACCCGGTGACCTACACGGACACCGAGCCCGTCGGCACCGGCCCGTACCTGCTCGACTCGTGGACGCCGCAGGCCGCGACCCTCGTCCCGAACCCCACCTACTGGGGCACGAAGCCGACCGTCGCGAAGATCCAGTACTCGTCGTACAACGACAACAACGCGCTCACCACGGCCCTCACCACCGGCGAGGCGCAGTGGGGCTGGACGTTCATCGCGGACTACGAGGACGTCTACATCGGCAAGGACCCCGACCACAACAACCAGGTCGCCGGCGGCGGCTTCGGCGTGGACGTGCTCTACCTCAACAACGAGACCAAGCCGTTCAACAACAAGGCGTTCCGGCAGGCGCTCAACATGGTCGTCGACCGTGAGCAGATCTCGAAGCTCGCGGGCTCGGGCGTGTGGCCGGCCATCTCGTCGGTGACGGGTCTGCCGTCGCCGTCGGGCGACTCCTACCTCGCCCCCGAGTACGAGGGCAAGAACCTCAAGGTCGACGTCGACGGCGCCAAGCAGCTCCTCACGGACGCCGGCTACACGTGGAACGGCGACAAGAAGCTCGTGGACCCCGACGGCGAGGTCGTCACGTTCGAGCTGCAGAACCCGGCCGGCTGGAACGACTACCTGACGGCGCTCGACCTCATCAAGAGCGGTGCCGCCGAGCTCGGCGTCGACGCCTCGGTGAACGCCGCCAACCAGGACGCCTGGTTCAACGACACCATCCCGTTCGGCAACTTCCAGGCGACCCTGCACTGGACCGACGGTGGCGCCACGCCGTGGAACATGTACGAGAACATCATGGACGGCGCGCAGTACAAGCCCCTGGGCGAGACGGCCACGTGGAACTTCGGCCGGTTCAAGAACGACGAGGTCACGAAGGCGCTCGCGGACTACCAGACGGCCACGAGCGACGACGCCCGCACGACCGCCATGGACACGATCCAGAAGGTGTTCGTCGAGGAGACCCCGGCGCTGATCATCTGGTCGCGTCCGGCCGTCGCGCAGTACAGCACGAAGAACTACACGGGCTTCCCGACGCAGGCCGACCCGTACGCGAACCCGCAGCCGACGGGTCCGCAGGCGGCGCTCATCCTGTCGAAGCTCAAGCCCAGCGAGAGCTGACCCGATGAACTGCGACGTGCGGCGGGCGTCCACCACGCGCCCGCCG
>JAEWCA010000442.1 GCA_023390875.1 Actinomycetes bacterium | reverse complement strand
CACGCATGTCCTGTCGCAGCACCGACGAGGGGTCGGCGTATTCCGCGGCACCGGGACGGACTCGGCGACGGGTGTCGGTGGGCGCGGCGTGGCCGGTCACGGGCGTCGAGCGCCGCACTCGGGAGCCCGCGGGCCGCCGCTGACCTGACGACCCGGCCGCGCCGCGCCCACCGACACCCGTCGCCGAGTCCGTCCCGGTGCCGCGGAATACGCCGACCCCTCGTCGGTGCTGCGACAGGACATGCGTGCCATCACCTACTCCCGCTACGGCGGCCCCGACGTCCTCGAGCTCACCGAGCTCCCCACCCCGAAGGTCGGCCCCGACTCCGTGCTCGTGCGGGTCAAGGCCGCGTCGGTCAACCCGGTCGACTGGAAGGTCCGGCAGGGCTACCTCGACGCGGTCATGGACGTCGACTTCCCCGTGGTCCCGGGCTGGGACGTCGCCGGCGTCGTCGAGCGCGTCGGGCTGGACACCCCGGAGCTCAAGGTCGGCGACGAGGTGTTCGGGTACGTGCGCAAGGACTGGGTGCAGGGCGGGACGTTCGCCGAGCTCGTCGCCGCACCGGTCCGCACGCTGGCCCGCAAGCCGGCGTCGCTCTCCTTCGAGGAGGCCGCCGCGATCCCGCTCGCCGGGCTGACGGCGTACCAGACGATCCAGCGCGCGGGCGTCTCGCAGGGGCAGACGGTCCTCGTGCACGCCGCCGCCGGCGGGGTCGGCGGCTTCGCCGTCCAGATCGCCCGGTCGCTCGGCGCCCGCGTCATCGGCACGGCGTCCGAGCGCAACCACGACCACCTGCGCGACCTCGGCGCCGAGCCGGTGACGTACGGCGACGGCCTGGTCGACCGGGTCCGCGCGCTCGCCCCCGACGGCGTCGACGTCATCCTCGACTACGGCGGCTCGGACGCCGTCGCCCAGGCGCCCCAGCTCCTCGCGGCGGGCGGCACGATCGCGTCCATCGTCGACGCCAAGGCCCGCGACGAGCTCGGCGGCCACTACGTCTGGGTGCGGCCGTCCACCGCGGACCTCGAGGCGCTCGCCGACCTGGCCGACGCCGGGACGCTGCGCGTCGAGGTGGCGCAGGTGTTCGACCTGGCCGACGCGGCCGGCGCGCACGAGGCGAGCGCCTCCGGCCACGTCCGCGGCAAGGTCGTCGTCCGGGTCTGACGACATCCCGGGGCAGCACCGACCGCCTGTGTGCTGCGTTCCTGTCCCATCGGAGCAGGAACGCAGCACACAGACGAGATCCGCCGTGACGATCAGCCGGTCGGCATCCCGCAGGCGTTGCCGACGAAGTCGTGCAGCGCCCCGCGCAGCGTGTCGTCGGCCCCGACGTAGAAGACCGGCTGGTCGACACCGCCGACCCGCGTGTGCACGCCGAAGAACGTGCCGCGCTTGTCCTCGGCGACGGCGTGCGCGTCGCACCGGGTCGGCACCAGCAGCAGGGGCACGGTCCGGCGGGTGCCGTCGGACGTGGCGACGTCGACGGCCCACCCCGTCGACCCGTCCGCCGGGGCCAGCAGCACGGTCCCGTCGACGCCGGTCACCTCGACGGGCGGCCCGCCCGCGACGGGCGTGACCTCCAGGTCCACCTCTCCGACGAACCGGCCGTCGACCTCCCGGGTGCCGAGCTCGTCGGCGAGCGTGATCGTGGCGCCCTGCGCGACGGCCGCGGCGGCGCAGTCCTCGCCGTGGATGCGCGCGAGGTGCCCCTGCGGGTCGCCGGGCTGCACGACGAGCGTCGACCGCCGCCCCTCGGCGTCGACGAGGTCGAGCTCGGCCCGGGGCGTCCCCGACGTGGCGTCCGTGCAGACGGGCGTGCCGAGCGCCACGGACACGTCCCGGTCGACGCCCGCGCGGACCGGCCGCTCGCGGTCGCTCGTCGCGACACCCTCGTCGTCCGGCGTGACGAGCCGGGCCTGCGCGACCGTGACGTCGCCCGGCCCGGCGTTCGTCACGCGGAGCTGCACGACGCGCTGCGCCCAGTCGCTGCGCGCCTGCCGGACCTCGACGAACAGCCCGGCGAGCACGTCGGCCGGGATGGGTGCGGCGGACGCGGTCGGCGTCGGCGACGGGGTCGGCTCGCTGCCCGACGAGGTCGACGTGCACCCGGCGAGCACGAGCAGACCCGCGACGACCAGCGCGGCACCCCGACGGGACATGCGTCGATGCTGCCGCCCCGGACCCCCGCCGTCATCCCCCACGCCGCTCGCCGCGGGCCGCGGGTGGGCGCAGGCGGTGGGCGGGTGGTGCGTCAGGCCGTGAACGGGGCGCCGAGCTCGGTGAACGTGCGCCCTTCGGCCGCGACGCGGGCGCACCAGTCCTCGATGCCGTCGACCACCGGGTGCCGGTCGTCGCCGTCGCCGTGCCACCGCACGTACCGGTCGGGCACGGGCGTCGGGTCGGGGGCCGTGCGGACGGCCTCGAGGACGCGCGTGAACGCCCCGGTGTCGGCGACGCCGCAGCGCAGGGCCACGGACGGGTCGGTGCGGGCGTCGAGCAGCTGGTGCAGCAGGTCGGTGCGGCCGGACCGGATCCGCCGGACGCCGCGCCCGGACGACACCTCGATCGTGTCGGTCTCGTAGAAGAGGGTCGCGGTGCCGAGGGTGCCGTGCACGACGACCCGGGCGGGCGACTGGGCGGGCGCGCACACCGTGAGTCCCGCCGACACCGGCACCCCGCCGGCCGTGGTCACGACGACCGCGGACGTGTCGTCGGCCTCGATGGGGTGGGCCCGGAACTGGTCGAGCCGCACGTCGAGCACGTCCTGCGCGGTCCGCGCACCGGCGAGCAGCAGCGCGGTCGCGACGGCGTGCGCGAGCGGGTTGGTGACGACGCCGTCGACCACGTCGACCCCGTCGAGCGTGCGCCGACCGGCCCAGCGGGCCCGGCCGTAGTAGCCGGCGGTCCGCAACCAGGTGCCGACCGCGCCGACGCCCGTGACCGAGCCGAGCTCGCCGCTCGCGACGATGCGCGCGACCTCGTCGACCGCGCCCGACCCGAACGTCTGGAAGCCGACCTGGCACAGGCGCCCGGTCTCCTCGACGACCGCGAGCAGCTCCTCGTGCTCGGCGAACGACGCGACAGGTGGCTTCTCCAGGAGCACGTCGCACCCGGCGCGCAGCGCGGCGGCCGCGAACGGCAGGTGCGTGGGGATCGGGGTCGCGAGCGTGACGACGTCGGGCGCGGCCTCCTCGAGCAGCGTGTCGAGGTCCGGGTACCACGGGGTGCCCGACGGGACGTGGTCCAGCCCGTCGACGGGTCTCGGGTCGACGACGGCCGCGAGGGTCGCCCGCCCGTCGGCGGCGAGGTCGACGACGCGGCGCACGTGCGACGCCCCGAACCCGTGCACCCCGACGACGGCGACGGTCGGGACGGACCCGCCGGTGCGGACCGGGACGCGACGGTCCGGCAGGGCCCGGGTG
>JAEWCA010000249.1 GCA_023390875.1 Actinomycetes bacterium | reverse complement strand
CCCCACCCCCCCGGGGGCCCCCCCCGCTGGCGTGGCTCCGGAAAGCCCGCCGCGACGGGTGCCGACCGGCCGCGCCCACCTCGCGCGCGTAGAATTCGTCGGCACGAGCCCCGTCTCCAGGTCAAGGACCCCCTGATGGCCACCACCACAACCTCCGGCAGCGCAGCAGCCGAGACCGACGCGCGATCCGCGTCGGACGTCGCTCCCGCTCCGGTCAGACGACAGCGCCGAGGCGCACCCATGGCGACGTTCCTCGGTCGCCGGTTCCTGTCGTCCCTCATCGTGCTCGTCGGCGCGACGTTCATCGTGTACATGCTTCTCGCGTACGCGATCGACCCTCTCGAGGACCTGCGCACGAGCACCGCGCCGAACAAGCAGCAGCTGATCGAGGCCCGCATCAACGCGCTGAACCTCGACGTCCCGCCGGCGCTGCGCTGGCTGCAGTGGCTGCGCGGCGCCGCCGGGTGCCTCGTCGGCAACTGCGACCTGGGCCAGAGCTGGGTCACCGGCCAGCCGGTGACGTCGATGCTCAACGGCGCCATCCAGTCGACCGTGCAGCTCGTCGCCTCCGCGACGTTCCTCGCGATCGGCCTCGGCGTCGTCGTCGGCATCGTGTCCGCGCTGCGGCAGTACACCGGCTTCGACTACTCCGTGACGTTCGGCTCGTTCGTCCTCTACTCGCTGCCGAGCTTCTGGGTCGCCGTCCTGCTCAAGCAGTGGGGTGCCATCGGCTTCAACGACTTCCTCGCCGACCCCGTCGTGAAGACCGGGACGACGGTCGTGCTCGCGCTCATCGCGGGCGTCATCTGGTCGGCGATCATCGGCGGACCGCTGCGAAGGCGGCTCATCACGTTCGGTGTCGCCGGGGCCGCCACGGCCGCGGTCCTCGTGTTCATCTCCGAGACCGGCTGGCTGCTCGACCCGAGCCTCGGCCCGGTGGTCATCGGCGCGCTCGGCGTCGGCATCGCGTACGCCGTCGTGGCGCTCGGTGCGGGCCTGAAGAACAAGCGCGCGCTCTACTCGGCGCTGACCACGGTCGCGCTCGGCGTGGCGCTGTACTACCCGCTGCAGTACGCGTTCGTGAACGCGAGCTGGCCGCTCATCATCGGGCTGGCCCTCGTCGCGGTCGGCGCCGGCATCCTCATCGGCTACCTGTTCGGCGGCCCGGACCGCGTCGTCTCCGCCCGCGCGGCGGCGATCACGGCCGTGGGCGTCGGTGCGCTGATCTTCGTCGACCGGGTCATGGCCGTCTGGTACACGTACTCGAACTCGACGCGCATCAACGGCCGGCCGATCGCGACGATCGGGTCGCAGACCCCCGGCCTGCAGGGCGACTTCTGGGTCGAGGTCCTCGACAAGTTCACGCACCTGCTGCTGCCGACGATCGCGCTCATCCTCATCTCGTTCGCGGCGTACACGCGCTACTCCCGCGCGAGCCTGCTCGAGGTCATGAACCACGACTACATCCGCACCGCCCGCGCCAAGGGCCTGCCGGAGCGCGTCGTCACGGTCCGCCACGGCTTCCGCAACTCGCTCATCCCGCTCGCGACCGTCGTGCCCCTCGACATCGCGGCCCTGTTCGGTGGCGCGATCATCACCGAGCGCATCTTCGCGTGGAGCGGCATGGGGACCATGTTCCTCAAGGGCCTGTCCACGGCCGACGCGGACGTCGTCATGGGGTACTTCATCGTGACGGCCACGCTGCTCGTCATCGCCAACATCGTCGTGGACTTCGTGTACGCGGCCCTCGACCCCCGGATCAGGGTGAACGCATGACGCTCCAGCCCCCTCTCCAGCCCGCCGAGGCGCACCACGACCCGGCCGAGGCGGTGGAGCAGAACGAGAACGCCATCGAGCTCAAGGAGGTCGAGGGCCTGTCGCAGGGCCGCATCGTCCTGCGGCGGTTCCTGCGGCACCGCGGCGCGATGATCTCCGCGTTCGTGCTGCTCTTCGTCATCGTGCTCGTGACGACGTCGATCGGCTGGGGTCCCATCCCCGGCTGGTGGAAGTACGACTACAAGGAGCTCAACCCGATCGTCAACGCCGGCGGTGCCCCGACCATGGGCTTCCACGACGGCAGCTTCACGTTCGGCGACCACCCGTTCGGCCAGGACAACATCGGCAAGGACGGCTTCGCGGTCGTCATGCGCGGCACGCAGCAGTCGCTGACGGTCATGTTCGTGCTGGGCCTCGTGTCGACGTTCATCGGCATCGTCGTCGGCTCGACGGCCGGCTTCTTCCGCGGTCGCACGGACAACGTGCTCATGCGCGTCACGGACATGTTCATCACGATCCCGGTGATCATGATCGGCGCGATCCTCGGCAAGTGGGTCGGCGGTGCGAGCCCCTGGGCCCTGGCCTTCGCGCTGGCCGTCGTGTCGTGGACCGGCATGGCGCGGCTCGTGCGCGGTGAGTTCCTGTCGCTGCGCGAGCGGGAGTTCGTCGACGCCGCGCGCGTCGCGGGAGCCAGCAACGGCCGGATCATGTTCAAGCACATCCTGCCGAACGCGATCGGCGTGATCATCGTCAACGCGACGCTGCTCATGGCCGCCGCGATCCTGCTGGAGACCGCGCTCAGCTACCTCGGGTTCGGCATCCAGTCGCCCGAGGTGTCGCTCGGCCAGCTCATCAGCGAGTACCAGACCGCGTTCGCGACGCGTCCGTGGCTGTTCTGGTGGCCGGGCCTGTTCATCGTGACGATCGCGCTGACGATCAACTTCATCGGTGACGGTCTGCGCGACGCGTTCGACCCGCGGCAGCGGCGCATCCCGACGCGTCGGGCGCTCGCGCGTGCCGACCGCCGGCGTGAGCACGCCGCGGCGCGCGCGGCCGCGACGGCGAAGGCCTGATCCGTGAACGGCTGCTCAGGGCGTCGGCTCGACGCCTCAGAGCGCGAGCGTGAGCACGGACAGCGCGGCCAGGAACACGGCAGTCGCGACGAAGGCCACGTGCACCCGGACCACCGGGCGGCTGCGCTCGAGCCGTGCGTCGTCGAGCAGGCCGGCGTCCCGGACCTCCTCCCAGCTGGAGCGGACCAGGGCGGCGGCCTGCCCGGAGTCGGAGGAGATGAGGTCGCCCGGGCGCACCGTGCCACCGGAGCCGTACGTGCTCTCGGGCAGGTGCGCCATGTCGCCCGGTCCGGCGGTGCGGGCACGGGTGCGGCTCGGGGCGGGTGCCGCCCACGCGGAGTACGAGCCCCACGCGGTCTCGAGCGTGAGCGCGTACTTCACGTCCACGAGCTGGATGGCCGGCCAGGGCAGCTCGACGGTGCGCAGCACGTTGCGCAGCTCGACGCCGGCGGGCGTCACGACGACCGCGGGGTTCCAGTAGGCGCCCCACACGAGCAGCGCGACGAGCGCCACGAGCGGGAGCCACTGCCAGGTCGTGCCCGGCGACTGGACCAGCCCGCTGACCGCGACGAACGCGCAGCCGACCCACACCACGATCGACAGCCCGCGGCCGAAACCCGGCCGGAACACCACGACGTCCGACGACATGCGGCCATCGTCGCAGACCTGTACGGACGACCCGCTCCCGGGGCCAGGACCCCGGCACGGACGGAAGGAACCCCTCAGCCGTGAGCACGCAGACGCTGGAGCCGGCAGGCGCCGACCCGCAGACGAAGGCCCCCATCCTCGAGGTGCGCGACCTGACGGTCGAGTTCTTCGTCGACGGCGCCTGGTACCCCGCCGCGATCGACGTGACGTACGACGTGCGTCCCGGCGAGGTCCTCGCGATCGTCGGTGAGTCCGGGTCCGGCAAGACGCAGTCGTCGATGTCGCTGATCGGCCTCCTCCCGCCGAACGGCCGTTCGGCGGGCTCGGCGAAGCTCGCCGGCCGCGAGCTGCTGGGCCTGACGCACAAGCAGCTCAGCTCGGTGCGCGGCAAGGACGTCGCGGTCATCTTCCAGGAGCCGATGACCGCCCTGAACCCCGTGTACACGGTCGGGTTCCAGATCATCGAGACGCTCCGCGTGCACTTCGACATCGGCCCGAAGGAGGCGCGCGCCCGGGCGATCCAGCTGCTCCGGCTCGTCGACCTGCCGAACCCGGAGGCCGCGGTCGACAAGTACCCGCACCAGCTCTCGGGCGGCCAGCGGCAGCGCGCGATGATCGCGCAGGCCCTCGCGTGCGACCCGAAGCTGCTCATCGCCGACGAGCCGACCACGGCCCTCGACGTTACGGTGCAGGCCGAGATCCTCAAGCTCATGCGCGACCTGCGCAGCCGTATCGACTCCGGCATCGTGCTCATCACGCACGACATGGGCGTGGTCGCCGACCTGGCCGACCGGGTCATGGTGATGAAGAACGGCAAGGTCGTCGAGCACGGCTCGGCGGACGAGATCTTCAACCGCCCGAAGCACCCGTACACGATCCAGCTGCTCGAGGCGGTGCCGCACCTCGGGTCGCAGGGCGACGTGCCGGTCGACGGCACGGCCGTGGACGGTGCGCCCGCGGTCGCCGACCGTCCCGCGACGACGACGGCCCCGGTCACCGCCCCCGCACCGGAGACGGGTCGCGGCGAGGCGCTCGTCGCGAAGGACCTGATCATCGAGTACCCGTCGCGCGGACGCGTGCCGGCGTTCCGGGCCATCGACGGGGTCGACCTGTCGATCGGCCGCGGCGAGGTCGTCGGGCTCGTGGGCGAGTCCGGCTCGGGCAAGACCACCGTCGGGCGTGCCGCCGTCGGCCTGCTGCCGGTGGCCGGCGGGTCCCTGCAGGTCAACGGCGTCGAGCTCGCGGGCATCCGGCCGAAGATGCTGCGGGCGGTGCGCCAGGACGTGTCGATCGTGTTCCAGGACCCGGGCTCGTCGCTGAACCCGCGCCTGCCGATCGGCGAGTCGATCGGTGAGCCGCTCAAGCTGCACAAGGTCGCGCAGGGTTCCGAGCTGAGCAAGCGGGTCGAGGACCTGCTCGACCAGGTGCACCTGCCGCGCGGCATGCGCAACCGGTACCCGCACGAGCTGTCGGGCGGTCAGCGGCAGCGCGTCGGCATCGCCCGCGCGCTCGCCCTGAGCCCGAAGCTGCTCATCGCGGACGAGCCGACGTCCGCGCTCGACGTGTCGGTGCAGGCCCGCGTGCTGGACCTGTTCCAGGAGCTGCAGCGCGAGTACGGGTTCGCGTGCCTGTTCATCAGCCACGACCTGGCCGTCGTCGAGATCCTGTCGTCGCGCATCGCCGTGATGAACAAGGGCCGGCTCGTCGAGGTGGGGGAGCGCGACGCGATCCTGCGCAACCCGCGCGAGGACTACACCAAGCGCCTGCTCGCCGCGGTGCCCGTGCCGAACCCGGCCGAGCAGAAGCTGCGCCGGGAGGTCCGCGACCGGCTGCTCGAGGAGGCCGCCGCCGAGCTCGCCGCGCGCGACGCCGCGATGGGCCACCAGGACGCCGTCGCCGAGAGCGACGTGGCGGAGGAGCAGGTCAAGGACTACGACGTGCGCGCGAAGCAGCGTCCCGGAGGCTGATCGTCGGGGCCCCTGCCCGCGTGGCACGGACCCGTGCACCCGATTCGTCCGGCAGAGTTCAGTTCCGGGCGGCGATGACCGATACACCCGCATGCGGGACGGTCGTGGCCGCCCGGAACCTTTGTCCAGCCGGCGCGTCCGCCGGTCGGAGCGACGATCGGGAGGCGCGGTGCGCAGGGCGTTCAGGCAGGGGGCGACCGGGGTCGCGGCGGTGCTGGGGCTGGTCCTGGCACTCACGGCATGCACCGGACCCGAACCCGACCCGGAGCGCGCCGGCACGGTCGTCGTCGCGGTGAGCGCACCGTTCCTGTCCCTCAACGGCGGCACGGTCGAGGGACGCAGCCCCGGCAGCACGCTCGTCCGCGGCCTCGCGCAGTCCGGCTTCGTCTCGCTCGACGAGGACGGGACGGTCGTGCCCGACCCGGAGTTCGGCACGGTCGAGAAGGTGTCCGACGCGCCCCTGACGGTGCGCTACACGATCGGCGCCGACGCCACGTGGTCCGACGGCACGCCCGTCACGCCCGCAGACCTGCTGCTCGAGTGGGCGGCGCGCAGCGGTCAGCTCGACACGGTGGTCCCCGAGCTCGACGACGAGGGCAGGATCACGAACGAGGACGCGCTCGACGCCGGTGTCGCGTTCGCCGCGACGTCGCCCGCGCTCGTGCACGTCGAACAGGTGCCCGTCGTCGACGGCGCGACCGTGACGCTCACGTACGCGTCGCCCGTCGCCGACTGGCAGACCGCGCTCGACGTCGGCGTGCCCGCGCACGTCGTCGGCGCGGTCGCGCTCGACATCGACGACCCCGACGAGGCCGCCGCGGCGGTGAGCACGGCCGTCACGTCGGCCGACCCCGTGGCGCTGCGGTCGGTGTCCGCGGCCTGGCGCACGTCGTTCGACGCGACCGTGCTGGCCGACGACCCGTCGCGGGCCGTGACGACCGGTCCGTACCGGATCAGCGACGTCGTGCCCGACGGTCGGGTCGAGCTCGTCCGCAACGACAGGTACAGCGGTCCGCGCACCGCGGCGTTCGACACGGTCGTGGTGCGCAGCGACCTGCACCCGCTCGACGCGGTCGACGCGCTGAAGGACGGGCAGGCGGACGTCGTCGCCCCGTTGGACACGCCCGACGTGCTCGACGCGCTCGGGAAGGTCCAGGACGCCGTCGTCACGACGGGCGGGGACAGCACGCTGCAGCTGCAGCTCCAGGTGGCCGGCGGCGGGGCGTTCGACCCGGCGACCTACGGGGGAGACGCGGCGAAGGCGAGCGCGGTGCGGCGGGCGTTCCTGCTGGCGGTGCCGCGCGACACCGTCGTGACCGACGCCGTCGTGCCGCTGTGGCCGGACGCCGCGGTGTCCGACGCGATGCTGCCGTCCGTCGGGCCGGAGTTCGGCGAGGTGACCGCGTCCGCGTCGGCCGACCCGGACGCCGCGGCGGAGCTCCTCGACGGTGCAGGCGTGCCGACGCCCGTCACCGTGCGCGTCCTCACCAACAGCGACGACCCGGTGCGGCACCAGGCGCTCGACGCGCTCACGGCCGCCGCGGCCGACGCGGGCTTCACCGTCGAGCCGTACACCCCCGACCTCGGCGTCGCCGCCGACCTGCTCGGTGCGCCCGACGCGTGGGACGCCGCGCTCGTGCCCGTCACGCAGGGCGACCTGCCCGTCGCGTCGGTCGTCGACCGCTGGCGCACGAAGGGCGCGACGAACCTCACCGGCTGGAGCGACCCCGCGCTCGACGCGCTGCTCGGCACGCTCGGCACGACCGTCGACCCCGAGCAGGTCGCGGCCGCCGCACAGCCGGTGGCCCAGGCCCTCGCGGACGGCGGCGCCGCGGTCTCCGTCGTGCGGACCCCGGTGGTCGTCGCCACCCGCAAGGCCGACCCTGCGACGGCCGACCGCCTGCCGACCGTTCCCGCGGTGCCGCCGCTCGCGCTCGGCCGGGCAGACCTCACGTCGTGGTGGGACTGGGCTCGCACCCCCGCATCGTGACGGGCGGGTAGAATCGGTCGGCGCCCGACGACGCGGCGCGCTCCCCACCTCCTGAGATGAGTACCCCCATGCCTGAGCCCACGTCTGTGGTGACCACGACCGGCGTGCGTTCCGACCTGCGCAACGTCGCCATCGTCGCGCACGTCGACCACGGCAAGACGACGCTCGTCGACGCCATGCTGTGGCAGTCCGGCGCGTTCGGATCCCACGCCCACGTGGACGAGCGCGCGATGGACTCGGGGGACCTGGAGCGCGAGAAGGGCATCACGATCCTCGCCAAGAACACCGCGGTCCGGTACTCCGGCCCCGCGGCGGCGGAGTTCGGCCAGCCCGACGGCATCACCATCAACGTCATCGACACCCCCGGTCACGCCGACTTCGGGGGCGAGGTCGAGCGCGGCCTGTCGATGGTCGACGGCGTCGTGCTGCTCGTCGACGCGTCCGAGGGCCCGCTCCCGCAGACGCGGTTCGTGCTCCGCAAGGCGCTCATCGCGAAGCTGCCCGTGATCCTCGTCGTGAACAAGACGGACCGTCCCGACGCCCGCATCGACGAGGTCGTGCACGAGGCGACCGACCTGCTGCTCGGCCTCGCGTCCGACCTGCACGAGGACGTGCCGGACCTCGACCTCGACGCGATCCTCGACGTGCCTGTCGTGTACGCCGCCGCGAAGGCCGGTCGCGCGTCGATGAACCAGCCCGCCGACGGCGGCCTGCCGGACTCGGAGAACCTGGAGCCGCTGTTCCGGACGATCCTCGAGAAGATCCCGGCCCCCACGTACGACGAGGGCGCGCCGCTGCAGGCCCACGTCACGAACCTCGACGCGTCGCCGTTCCTCGGCCGCCTCGCGCTGCTGCGCATCTTCAACGGCACGCTGCGCAAGGGCCAGACGGTCGCGTGGGCCCGCCAGGACGGCTCGCTGCAGAACGTCCGCATCACCGAGCTGCTCGAGACGAAGGCGCTCGAGCGCGTCCCCACCGAGTCGGCCGGCCCCGGCGACATCGTGGCCGTCGCGGGCATCGAGAACATCACCATCGGCGAGACGCTGACGGACCCCGACGACCCGCGCCCGCTGCCGCTCATCACGGTCGACGACCCGGCCATCTCGATGACCATCGGCATCAACACCTCTCCGCTCGCCGGCAAGGGCGGCAAGGGCCACAAGGTCACCGCCCGCCAGGTCAAGGACCGCCTCGACAAGGAGCTCGTCGGCAACGTCTCGCTCCGCGTCGTCCCGACCGAGCGTCCCGACGCGTGGGAGGTCCAGGGCCGTGGCGAGCTCGCGCTCGCGATCCTCGTCGAGCAGATGCGTCGCGAGGGCTTCGAGCTGACCGTCGGCAAGCCGCAGGTCGTCACGAAGAAGATCGACGGCAAGGTCCACGAGCCCATGGAGCGCATGACGATCGACGTGCCCGAGGAGTACCTCGGCGCCGTCACTCAGCTCCTCGCGCAGCGCAAGGGCCGCATGGAGACCATGTCGAACCACGGCACCGGCTGGGTCCGCATGGAGTTCCTGGTCCCGGCGCGCGGCCTCATCGGCTTCCGCACGCGCTTCCTCACGGACACCCGCGGCACCGGCATCGCGTCGTCGATCGCCGAGGGCTACGAGCCGTGGGCCGGCACCATCGAGACGCGCCTCAACGGCTCGCTCGTCGCCGACCGCCCGGGCCCGGCCACGCCGTTCGCCATGATCAACCTGCAGGAGCGCGGCTCGTTCTTCGTCGACCCCACGCAGGAGGTCTACGAGGGCATGATCGTCGGCGAGAACTCCCGCAACGAGGACATGGACGTCAACATCACCAAGGAGAAGAAGCTCACCAACATGCGCTCCTCCACGGCGGACAACTTCGAGAACCTCGTGCCGCCGCGCAAGCTCACGCTCGAGGAGTCCCTCGAGTTCGCGCGCGAGGACGAGTGCGTCGAGGTGACCCCCGAGGTGGTCCGCATCCGCAAGGTCGTGCTCGACCAGACGGAGCGCGCGCGCATCACGGCGCGGAACAAGAAGTCCTGATCTCCGGCAGGAGATGACCCTGGTGGCCGGCGGTCTCGTCGCGGTGCACGCGCACCCGGACGACGAGTCGCTGGCCACCGGTGCGTTGCTGGCCACGTGGGCGGCGTCGGGACGGCCCGTCACGCTCGTCACCTGCACGCGCGGCGAGCGCGGCGAGGTGATCGGCGATGCGCTCGCGCACCTCGAGGGCGACGGCCCTTCGCTCGCGGCGCACCGGGAGACCGAGCTGGCCGGAGCCCTGGCGGCGCTCGGTGTCACCGACCACGTGTTCCTCGACACCGTCGGCCCCGGCGGCGCGCGGTACGAGGACTCCGGCATGGCGTGGCTC
>JAEWCA010000372.1 GCA_023390875.1 Actinomycetes bacterium | reverse complement strand
GCAGCCGTCCGTGCGTGCCGTCGTCAGCTCGCCTGCGCCTCCACGAGCCCCCGCCACGTCAGCGACCCGGCGCCGTCGAGGTCCGCGCGCGGCGGCACCATCGCCCGGCACGTGGCCACGGCGTGGCGCAGCATCGCGACGAGGTCCTCGTCGCAGTGCGGACCCATGGCGACGGCCGCGAGCGACACGTCCACGACCCCGCGCGGCAGGTCGCGCGTCCGCCGCGGACGGCCCATCGCCTTCGTGAACCGCTCGGCCCACGCCGCGTCGAGCGGCACGGTCGCGAGCGCGTCGACCGTCGTGCGTCGTCGCGCTCCCGCCGGTCGACCGTCGACCGGCTCCAGCAGCTTGTCGAGCGTGATGAGCGCGACCGCGAGCACCCGGGCGTCCTGCACACGGGCGACGGGCAGCGCGTGCCGGGCGGCGACGTCTGCGATCTCCAGGGCCCACGCCGGGTCGTCGCTGTTCGTGCCGACCAGGTCCGGGACCAGGTGCGTCAGGCCCGCCCGCGAGCCGTCCTCGACGAGGTCGTTGACCGACCGCGCGAGATGGGCGAGCAACGGGTGCGTGCACGTGGGGTGGTCGCTCCAGCGCTCACCCGCCAGCACGCTCGTCCACTCCATGAGGCAGCCGCCCTGCTCGGGGCGGCGATGCCTGCCGGGCCGCAGCTCGGGCAGGGCGTCGGGGATGCTGGGGGCGGGACGGGTGCGCATGGTGACCTCCGACCGGGTGATCCGGTCAGTGTCCGTCCGTCGCGCGCTGAGGGCAACGGGTGGGGCGACGCCGTCGAGGAAGAAGCGAAGCCGCACATCGACGACGTGCGGCTTCCGTGGGGCGATCCGGAGCGGGTGACGGGAATCGAACCCGCGCTATCAGCTTGGGAAGCTGATGTTCTGCCATTGAACTACACCCGCATGTCGATCCCAGCGGCACGAGGTGCCCTGGTCGGCCCGGACAGCATACCCGGGACGCCGCACGCCGCGAAGCCGGTCGAGATTTCCCGGTCGTCCGCTCCCGGCGATGTGGGAGCCTCGACCCCATGCCCGCCGCGCTCCGCCCGTACCACCCGTCCGACCTCGGTGCGATCTACCGGATCTGCCTGCTCACCGGCGCCGCCGGGGGTGACGCATCGGCCCTGTACCGCAACCCCGACCTGCTGGCGCACCTGTACGCCGGCCCGTACCCGGTGGCCGACCCGGGGTTGACGTTCGTGGTGGTCGACGAGCTCGGCGTCGTCGGGTACGTCGTCGGCACCGCCGACACGTTCGGGTTCGAGCACTGGCTCGACGAGCGCTGGTGGCCCACGTTGCGCACGCAGCACCCGCGCGTCGACGACCCGGGCGACGGCACCGAGGACCACGTGCTCATCGACCGGATCCACGACTGGAAGCCCACCGACGACACCCTCTACGACACGCACCCGGCGCACATGCACATCGACCTGCTGCCGCGCGCCCAGGGCCAGGGGTGGGGGCGGCGGCTGATCGAGACCCTGTCGGGGGCCCTGCGCGAGCGCGGCGTCACCGGTCTGCACCTCGGCGTCGACGCCAAGAACACCGGCGCGATCGCGTTCTACGAGAAGGTCGGCTTCCAGCGGGCCCGCACCCACGACTGGGGCGCGACGTTGACGCTCGACCTCTGATGGTCGGACCTGGTTGTTGTCGGTGGGGCGTGCTGGACTGACGCTCGCTCGGGACGGACGACGACCACGGAGGCGGCGATGGGCAGCACGATGGAGCTGGTGCGGTTCACGGTGAGCGACGAGCGCGTGCAGGAGATGCTCGACGCGCGGCGGCGGATGATCGACGAGTTCCGCGCCGAGCGCGACGGGTTCGTCGACTCCCGGCTGATCGCCCTGCCAGGCAACCAGTGGCTCGACGTCATCGAGTGGCGCACGTCGGCCGACCTCGACACGTCCCGTGCGCGCGGGGCGGACCTCCCGGGCTTCGCGGCGTTCCTGGCGACGGTCGACACGGTCGTCGCCGACGAGCGCGGCGACCTCTCGGGCCCCTGAGGGGTGCCGTCAGGCGCGGACGGTCAGCGTGAAGGCGCCCGTGCGCTCCTCGCCGGGCTCCAGGACGAACACCCCGGTGCCGGGCACGCCGCGCGCGTGCAGCGCGAAGCCGCCGTTCACGTTCGTCACCGGCTCGACGGCGAAGTACGACCGGCGCCGCGGCGCGTACACGACGAGGTGGGAGTAGATGGGGTCGGCGTGCAGGTCGACGTCGACGCCGGCGTCGTCGTACCGGACGCGGATCGGCGCACCGGGGTCCCACCCGGTGAGCACGTCGTCGACGAACCGGGAGCCGAGCGGCCGCCCGTCGCGGAAGTCCGCCCGGGCCGGGATGTCGCCGGCGGGCCCGGCGGCCATGGCGTCGACGAGCGAGTAGCCCTGCCGCAGCGGCACCTGGAGCAGCGGGTTGCCGGGCGTCGTCGGACCGGGTGTCCCCACCGGGACCAGCGAGCGCTGCAGGTACGGGTGGTGCCCGAACCCGGCGGGGAACGACTCGCAGTCGATGTTCCGCAGCGACGTGCCGACGGTGAGCCGGTTGCCGGTCAGCGCGTACGTGATCCGCGCGCGGAACTTCCACGGGAAGTTGATGCCGACCAGCTGCGCCGTGTCGAGCTGCAGGACCACGCGGTCGTCGAGCTGCTCGACGACGTCCCAGGCGTGGTTCCGGGACGCGCCGTGGATCGCGGTGCCGTCGGCGCCGTTGCGCTGCAGCTGCCACGTGCGGCCGGCGAACGCGAGCAGGCCGTCGCGGATCCGGTTGGACCACGGGACCATCGGGAAGCTCGCGCACTTCTCGGCCTCGCCGAGCACGGTGCGCCGGGTGGGGCGCAGCAGGCCGCGCCACACGCCGGCGGGCGTGCGGATGCGACCTGCTGCGAGCGACCCACCGGTGCCGGGCACCACGTCGAGCTCCCACGACGAGCTGCGCAGCGTGAGGACACGCTCCGTCGCCCCGCGTGACGCGAGGAAAGTAAGCGCTTCGACTTCCTGCACAGCCGTCATGACGCGTGACCCCGTGAGACCCCCGAGGGTCAGACGGTGACCTCGACGCGCACGGTCGAGCCGGCCGGCGCGTAGGGGACGTGGTTGCCCTCGACGGGCGTGCCGTCGACCGTGAGCGACCCGCGGGCGCCGCGGGCACCCGAGTTGGTCACGTGGATCTCGTACGTCGCACCGCGGGCCACGCGCGTCACCGTGAACGACGGCACGTCGGGACCGATCTGCGGGTCGACGACGAGGCCGTCGTAGTCGGGGCGCACACCGAGCAGGTACTGCGACACCGCGACGAAGTTCCACGCCGCCGTGCCGGTCAGCCACGAGTTCTTGGCCTCTCCGGCGCGGACCGCCTCCTTGCCCGCGATCATCTGGGCGTACACGTACGGCTCGAGGCGGTGCGTGTCGGAGATGTCCTCGCGGTACGCGGGGGTGATGCGCTTGTAGTAGTCGAACGCGCGGTCACCGCGGCCCACGACGGTCTCGCCGATGATGACCCACGGGTTGTTGTGGCAGAAGATGCCGCCGTTCTCCTTGTACCCGGGCGGGTACGTGGAGACCTCGCCGAGCTCGATCTGGTACGTCGTGTACGCGGGGTACTGGAGCACCAGGCCGTGCGGCGTGCCGAGCATCTCGCCGACCGAGTCGAGCGCCTTGATGGCCGGCGCCTCGGTGTCGTCCGGGCCGCTGCCCACGCCGATGCCGGCCATGGTCGCGAAGCCCTGCGGCTCGATCCAGATCTTGCCCTCGGGCTTCTCGTCCGTGCCGACCTTGTTGCCGTAGTAGTCGTACGCCCGCAGGAACCACTGGCCGTCCCAGCCGTGCTCGAGGACGGCCGCGCGGACCTCGTCGACGTGCTTGCGGGCAGCCGCGGCGACGTCGTCCAGCCCGCGGCGCTCGGCGAGCTCGGCGTACTCCGCGCCGTACAGCACGAACTGCGCGGCGATGAAGACGGACTCCGCGACGCCGCCGGCCTGGTTCTCGGTGGTCTGGAACGACTCGCCGGGCGTGGTGGAGAAGCAGTTGAGGTTGAGGCAGTCGTTCCAGTCGGCGCGGCCGATCAGCGGCAGGCCGTGCGGGCCGCGGTTGTCGACCGTGAACTGGAACGAGCGCGTGAGGTGCTCGAACAGGGACACCTCGGAGCCGGGCTCGTTGTCGAACGGCACCTGCTCGTCGAGGATCGAGAAGTCGCCGGTCTCCTTGACGTACGCGGCCACGCCGGCGATGAGCCACAGCGGGTCGTCGTTGAAGCCGGAGCCGATGTCGTTGTTTCCGCGCTTCGTGAGCGGCTGGTACTGGTGGTACGCGGAGCCGTCGGGGAACTGGGTCGACGCGATGTCGATGATGCGCTCGCGGGCGCGCTCGGGGATGAGGTGCACGAAGCCGAGCAGGTCCTGGTTGGAGTCGCGGAAGCCCATGCCGCGGCCGATGCCGGTCTCGAAGAACGACGCCGAGCGCGACATGTTGAACGTGACCATGCACTGGTACTGGTTCCAGATGTTGACCATCCGGTCGAGCTTCTCGTCGTCGGACGTGACGGAGTACGTCGAGAGCAAGTTCGTCCAGTAGGACTGCAGCGCGTCGAACGCGGCATCGACCTGGGACGTCGTCGCGAAGCGGCCCAGCAGCGCGTGCGCGGGCGCCTTGTTGACGACCTGGTGGGCGTCGTCGGCCCACTTCTCGTCGTCCGGGTTCTCGATGTAGCCGAGCACGTACGTCAGCGTCCGCGACTCACCGGGCTCGAGCGTGACGTCCACGGAGTGCGAGCCGATCGGGTACCAGCCCGACGCGACCGAGTTCGCCGACTTCCCGGCGCGCGGCACGGCAGCCTCGCCGAGCCCGTTGTACGCCCCGACGAACGTGTCGCGGTCCGTGTCGAAGCCGGTGGCCTGCGTGTTCACGCCGTAGACGGCGTAGTGGTCGCGGCGCTCGCGGTACTCGGTCTTGTGGTAGATCGCCGAGCCGTGCGGGGAGTCCTGCTCGACCTCGACCTCGCCGATCGACAGGTTGCGCTGGTAGTTCGTCTGGTCGTCCTGCGCGTTCCACAGGCAGAACTCGGCGAACGAGAACAGCGTGACCGTCTTGGCGGCGTCGGACGTGTTGGTCAGCGTGACCTTCTGGACCTCGGCGTTCTCGCCGAGCGGCACGAAGTAGAGGGTCTCGACGGACAGGCCGCCGCGCTCGCCCGTGATGCGCGAGTAGCCGAGGCCGTGCCGGGCCTCGAAGTGGTCGAGGTCGGCCTTGACCGGCAGCCACGACGGGGTCCACACGTCGCCGCCGTCGTGCACGTAGAAGTAGCGGCCGCCCGCGTCGGCGGGGACGTTGTTGTAGCGGTAGCGCGTGAGGCGGCGCATCTTGGCGTCGCGGTAGAACGTGTAGCCGCCGGCCTGGTGCGAGATGAGGGAGAAGAACTGCTCGTTGCCGAGGTAGTTGATCCACGGGTAGGGCGTGTGGGGCGTCGTGATGACGTACTCACGTGCGTCGTCGTCGAAATGGCCGAACCGCATGGACTTGCCTCTCGAGTGCGCTGAGCGTCAGCGACGGGGGTTCCGCACGCGCACGCCGGCACCGGTGCCGGCCACGCGTCTGGGGCCGACGCGACTTCTGGTCGTTGCGAGAGCGCTCCCACGCATCTCACGGAGAGAGCATAGCCGTCGGCCCGCCCGGAAGGAACGGCCGCCGTCACCCTTCCGTGGCGGCCCGTCGGCCGGTCCCGGAGCGCGCGTCGGCCGTCGGGCGCACGGCCGCGCGGTCGCGACCGACGGCGGGTCGACCCCCTACCGAGGTCGGTCGACCAGGTCAGGGGCGGTTCCTAGGCTCGGTCCCATGACGTCCAGCAACCCCGAGTGCCTCCCCGGGCCTGACGGCCGGGTGCAGCTCGCGGCCGTCGCCCCGGCCCTCGCCGGGCTGGCGGTCCTCACGGTTCTGGCCACGTGGACGACCGTCGCGCAGGGCCCGTCGCGGGTGCCGGTGGCGGTCGACGTGGCCGTCGGCCTCCTCTCGCTCGCGGCCCTGCTGCTCGTGCGCGACCGGCCGCTCGCCGGCGGGCTGCTGCTCGGCGTCCTCGCGGCGGTCAGCCCGGCGG
>JAEWCA010000345.1 GCA_023390875.1 Actinomycetes bacterium | reverse complement strand
CCGCCGGGCTGCGCGTCGGGCAGCTCGTCATCGCGCTCGGCAACCCGCTCGGGCTCGCGGGGAGCGTGACCGCGGGCATCGTGTCGGCGCTCGGCCGGTCGCTGCCGACCGCGTCGGGCCGCGTGGTCGACGAGGTCATCCAGACCGACGCCGCGCTCAACCCGGGCAACAGCGGCGGCGTGCTCGCGGACGGCGCCGGGCGGATGGTAGGCGTGAACACCGCGCTCGCCGGGATCGGCGTCGGGCTCGCGGTGCCCGTGAACGCGTCGACCCGGCACATCATCGATGCCCTCATGCACCACGGACGTGTCCGCCGGGCGTGGCTGGGCATCGCCGGGACGCAGGTCACGCTCTCCCCCGAGCTCGCCGCCCGGATGGGGTCGCGCACCGGCCTGCAGGTGGTCGAGGTGTCGCCCGGGAGCGCCGCGGCGGTCGCCGGGCTGCGGCGCGGGGACATCGTCGTGTCGCTCGACGGGAACCGCGTCGTCACCGCGACGGCCGTGCAGCGGCTCATGGTCGAGGACGCCATCGACCGGCGCATCGAGATCACGGTGTGGCGCAACGGCGCCCTCGTCGACGTCCTCGCCTGGCCCCGCGAGCTGACCTGACGGCGTCGCAGGGTCGACGCATGCCCGGCCGGTGACGAGTGGCGACCGAGTGAATCCGCCCGGGGCCCGGTGTGACGCGGCAGGGCAATCCCTCATGGACGCGCGTCCAGCGCCGATGCGGTCACTGCTGACCACCTGATCGGAGGGGAGTCCCGCACGATGCTCGGCGCCGTCCTCGAGTCACGCGAGCAGACCCCCGCCACGCTGCTGGCGGAGGCCGAGGCCGCGCTCGTCGCGTCCCGCGTCGACGCCGCCCGTGCCCTCGCCGAGCTGGCCGTCGCGATCGCCGAGGCCGCCGGCGACGCCGTCATGCACGCGCGCTCGCTCACCGTGCTGGCTCGCGTGCTGTACGTCCGCCACGACGTCGCGGAGGCCATGTCGCACGTGCTCACCGCGATCGACCTGAGCAGCGCCATGGACGACCTCCCGACGCTCGCGAAGGCGCACCACGTCGCGGCCCGCATCCTCGTCGACACCGGCGACACGACCGGCGGCCTGGAGGAGGGCGTCGCGGCGATGGAGGCCGCCGACGCGTGCGGCGACCTCGACGCGATCACGGCGGCCGCGCGCGCGATGTGCAACGTGTACGCCGCGCTGCGCCAGTGGGACCGTGCGCTCGCGTTCGCGGAGCGGTACCACGAGGCGACGCGCCTGCTCGGCGACCCGACGGCCGAGTGCGCGGCGATCGACACCGTGTCGTACTGCTACGGCGGCATGGCCGTCGAGGCGGCCGAGCGGGGCGACCACGAGCGGGCCGCCGAGCTCCACGAGCAGACCGTCGTGCTGTCCCGCTGGGCCATGCTCATGGCCCACGAGGCCGGGGCGCGCCGCACCGAGGCGACCGCGGTCGCGAACCTCGCCGAGTCGCTCGCGGACTGCGGCCGCCCGCAGGAGGGCCTCGACCTGCTCGACGGCTGGCCCGCGGACCCGACGCTCGACACCGTCCCGACCATCGGCCACCACCGCCAGACCCGCGGCATCATCCTGCTCGCCCTCGGGCGGCGCGAGGAGGCGGCCGAGCTGCTGAAGGTCAGCATCGCCGAGGCTCCGACCCGGTCCCACGAGATCAACGCGCGCACCGCCCTCGCGAGCCTCCTCGAGGAGACCGGCGACCTCGCCGGCGCGCTCGAGCACCACAAGCGGATGTTCTCGCTCGTCACCGAGCAGGCCTCCGAGCGCGCGCAGCTCGCGGCCGGCGTCGCCGCCGTGCGGCTCGAGACCGCCCAGGCGCAGGCCCGGGCCCTGGCCCTCGCGAACGAGGCGGCCGACCTGCAGGAGCACTCGGAGCGCCTGCGCCGCCAGGCCCTCGAGGACCCGCTCACCGGGCTGCCGAACCGCCGCCGGCTCGACGAGCTGCTGGCCTGCGACCTCACCACGAGCTCGGTCGTGATCCTCGACGTCGACCACTTCAAGCACGTGAACGACGACCACTCGCACCTCGTCGGCGACGCCGTGCTCCGGGTGCTCGCCGACCTCATGCGCCGCAGCTGCCGGCACGGCGACACCGTCGCCCGGTTCGGCGGCGAGGAGTTCGCGATGGTCATGCGGGGTGCCTCGCGCGAGGGTGCGCTCGCGCTCGCCGAACGGACGCGGCGCAGCGTCGAGAGCTACGACTGGGCGTCGCTCGCGCCCGGGCTGACCGTCACCGCGAGCTTCGGTGCCGCGCTCGGCACCGAGGCGTCGTGCAGCATCGACCTGCTCGCCCTGGCCGACAGCCGGCTGCGGGACGCGAAGGCCGCCGGACGCAACCGCGTCGTCGGGCCGCCCGCACTCACAGCACCGTGAGCAGCTGACGCCCCACGAGCCCGACCGTCCGCGCGAGCGTGTCGCGGGCGGCCGCCGCGAGGAACGGCACGTCGCGCACCTGCCACAGCAGCAGCGCGGACACCCACGCGGCGTCGCGGGCCTTGTCGATCGAGAAGTTCGACACGAGGTCCGCGACGGGTGACAGCGGTGCGCCGACCTGCACCACCTGGGCGTCGAGGAACGACTGCCGGATCGGCCGCACCACCTCGGCCAGCACCGCGTTGACCTTCTCGAAGTCGGCGTGCACGTCCCGGTCGTCGGGTGCGACGCCGCGGGCCGCGCACGTCGCGACGAGCGCGAGCGCGAGGTCGTGGTTGATGTGGGCGTTCATCCCCGCCATCGCGAACTGGATCGGCAGCACGCCGCGCGTGGCCCGACGCTCGACGAGCGGCGCCCACGCCCTCGACACCGTCCGGTGCGCGGCGAGGTCGCGCGGCACGTCGAGGAACAGGCCCGCGAACCGCACGTCGAGGTCCTCGACGAACGCGGGGTCCCGGAACGTCGCGTCCGTGACGCGCTCCGCGACGAGCACCGTGACGCGGCGGTACACGTCGAGGAACACCCCGAGCCCGTCGTGCGGCGGCCAGTCGTCCCGCATGTCGTCCATCGTCGCGACCACCTGCCCGATCGCCCCCGACCCCACCATCCGCCCGCTCCCGTCCCTGTGCACCTGCCGTCCCCGCACCAGGAGCCGGCCGCACGCCGCCACGGACACGCGCGACCCGCCCGACGCCGGGACCTCCTGCCCGGCGGGACGCCGGACCCCTGACTACGGTGGCCGGGTGATCGCCGCCTACGCCGCCGGATTCTCGTCCACCGACCCGCTGTCCGGCCTGGTGGTCGGCGACCGTCCCGCGCCCGAGCCGCGCGAGCACTGGTCGGTGGTCGACGTGCGAGCGGCGGCGCTCAACCACCACGACCTGTGGACGCTGCGGGGCGTGGGCCTGCGCGCCGAGCAGCTCCCGATGATCCTCGGCACGGACGCCGCGGGCGTCACGGCGGACGGCCGCGAGGTCGTGGTGCACGGGGTGATCGGCGGTGCGAGCGGCCACGGCGTCGGGCCCGACGAGCCCCGGTCGCTGTTGTCCGAGCGCTACCCCGGGACGCTCGCGGAGCAGGTCGCGGTGCCGACGTGGAACCTCGTCGACAAGCCCGCCGAGCTGTCGTTCGTCGAGGCCGCGTGCCTGCCGACGGCGTGGCTCACCGCGTACCGGATGCTGTTCACGACGGGCCGCGCGACGCCCGGCCAGCGGGTGCTCGTGCAGGGTGCGGGCGGCGGGCTCGCGACGGCGGCCGTGCTGCTCGGCGCCGCGGCCGGGGCGGGGCTGCTGGGGCTGTCCCCCGGGCCCGCGGCGGCGTTCGGGCTGGCGCTGGCG
>JAEWCA010000321.1 GCA_023390875.1 Actinomycetes bacterium | reverse complement strand
GGCCTGGACGAGGCGGGCGCGCTCGACGTGGCACGGTTCGGCCGGACGCTCGACGCCGTCGCCCGCCGCGCCGCGCCGACCGTCGAGATCAACGCGCACCCGTCGGTGCCGGACGACCCCGACCTCGGCCGGTTCGCGTGGTCGTACCGGTGGGCGGACGAGCTCGCGATGCTGACCGACCCGGCCGTCCGCCGCCGCATCGAGGCCGCGGGCTACCGCCTCGGCGGCTTCGCGGACCTGGTGCCCACGCACGGAGGAACGCCATGACGTCGCGACGGCCCGATGCGCCCGGGCGCGCCGCGCTCGCCCTGTTCCGCGGCGCGCCACTCGGCGTCCGCGTGCACACCACCGTGCGCTGGTTCAGCGCACCGTTCCCGGCGATCGCCGTCGCGCTGCCGACCCACGGCCGCGTCCTCGAGATCGGCTGCGGGCACGGGCTGTTCAGCGCCTACGCCGCCCTGTCCGCGCCGGGGCGCGAGGTGCTCGGCGTCGACATCGACGCCGACAAGGTCGCGCACGGGCGTGCGGCCGTGCAGGGCGTGCGCGGGCTCGAGCTGGACGTCGCCCCGGACGGCGCGGTGCCCGACGGACCGTGGGACGCGGTGGTCGTCGTCGACGTGCTGTACCTGCTGCCCGCGGCGGCGCAGCGGCGGCTCCTGACGGAGGCAGCGTCACGGCTCGCGCCGGGCGGCGTGCTCGTGGTCAAGGAGATGGGCACGACGCCCCGGTGGAAGGCCCGCTGGAACGCGCTCCAGGAGACGCTCTCCGTGAAGGTCCTGCGCATCACCGAGGGCTCGTCGTTCGACTTCGTGCCACCGGCGACGACCGCGGGCTGGCTCACCGACCTCGGGCTGACGGTGCACGCGCGCCGCCTCGACGCGGGCCGGGTGCACCCGCACCACCTGCTCGTGGCCCGGCGCGCCTGACCGTCACACGAGCAGCCCGGCGACGAGCGCGCCGAGCACGAGGCCCGCGCCCGCGAGCCAGACCAGCGTCGGCAGCCGGTCGACGAACCGCCGTCTCACGTCCTCACCACCTCCCCGTCGCGCACCTCGACGCCGACCGGTGCGAGCGGCTCGGTCGCGGGCCCCTGCACGACGGCGCCCGTGGTCGCGTCGAACGCGCTGCCGTGGCACGGGCAGTGGATCTCGCCGCCGCGCACGTCGCGCACGAGGCAGCCCTGGTGCGTGCAGACCGCCGAGAAGCCGTGGACGGTCGAGCCGTCACGCGTGAGGACGACCTTCTGGTCGGTGACGACGACGCCGCCGCCGTCCGGCACGTCGTCGAGCGGTGCGAGGCGGTCCTCGGCGGATCCGTGGCCCGAGCCGCCGTCGTCGGACCCGCCGTGGTCGTCGCCCGACCCGTCGTCCGACCCCGCGTACCCGGCCGGCCCCGATCCGGCCGCGGGGGCGACGGCCTGGAAGCCGACGAAGCCCGCGACACCCGCGACGACCACGACGCCGGCGCCCTCGAGCACCGCGCGCCTGCCCGGGTCGTTCGTCGTGCCGTCCATCCCTGTCCCTACCTACACGAGCGCGTACCCGGAACGCGTGAAGAACCACAGCGCGGAGCTGAACCACACGACGAGCAGGGTGGCCGCCAGCAGGCCGCCGAGCAGCGGCACCGTGCCGCGCGGCAGCGCCGGCAGGCGCAGCGCGAGCATCTTCGCCGCGAACACGCCGTACAGCAGGCAGCCGGCGACGGCGTGCACGACGACCCGGGCGTCGTCGTCCGTGACCCCGAGCGACCACACGCAGTGGAACATCACCGGCAGCGTGAGCAGGAACGCGACCGTGCCCGTCCAGCGGTGCACCGGGGACACCCAGCGTGCCGACCCGTCGACCCCGGGGAGCCGCCCCCACATCGCGAGCGCGCTGAGCACCTGGACGACGACGAGCACCGCCGCCGCCGTCGTCAGCCACGCCTTCATCTGCAGCATGCCGCTGAACCCGAGGGTCGTCAGGGCCGCACCGTCGCCGGGGTGGACGCGCGCGTACGCGGCGAGCGACGCGGACACCGCGAGGCCGAGCCCTGCGACGCCGGCGAGCGCCCACTGGCGCGTGGGCGTCACCCGCTCGTCGACCTGCGCCGTCCCGCCCATGACGACCTCCCGCCGCACGGCCCGCCGCGCGTCCCGTCCAGGTATGCACCTCTCGTCCGCCGTGCGCAAGCCCGCGACGACGTGCGGCGTTGCTCACGTGACGGTGCGGCGACTACCACGCGTGCGTGACCTGCGGTTAGCCTGCTGGCTACATGTGCCAGAACATGTCTCGCCACACGCGCTCGACGACAGCCTGACGGCAGCGCCTCGCCCCGGGGGCAGGCCGGCTCGGACCGCCAGGCGCCGTCACCGGACGAAGGACGCCCGTGGTCACCGCCACCCAGGCCGAACGGCCCGCCACCACCCGCTCGCGCACCGCGACGCTGCGCGAGCTCGCCCTCGTGGTGGGCCTGTACGTCGCGTACAGCGCGACGCGGCTCGCGGTCGGCGGCCAGTGGGGTGCAGCACGGGAGCACGCCGACCAGCTTCTGCACCTCGAGCGGGCCCTGCACATCGACGTCGAGCTGTGGATGAACATGGTCGTGACGCCCGTGACGTGGCTCGCGGTGCCGGCGTCGTTCTGGTACTCGACGATGCACTTCATCGTGACCCCGGCCGTGCTGGTGCTGCTGTACCGCAGGCACCCGGTGCTGTACCGCCCCGCACGGACGGCCCTCATGGCAGCGACGCTCGTCGCGCTGCTGGGCTACTACTTCTTCCCCACGGCACCGCCGCGCCTCGTCGGCGGCGGCTACGTGGACACGCTCTCAGAGACGTCGGCCTACGGCTGGTGGCCCTCGGCCGCGGAGACCGCGGCGGGCGGGTCGGGGTCGGTGACCAACCAGGTCGCGGCGATGCCGTCGATGCACGTCGGCTGGGCGTTGTGGGTGAGCATCGTGCTCGCGGCGCTCGCGCGACGGCGCTGGCTCAAGGTGCTGGCCTTCGCGTACGTCGCGACGACGACGTCGGTCGTGGTGCTCACCGCGAACCACTGGGTGCTCGACGCCGTCGCGGGTGTCGTGCTGGTCGGCACCTGCTGGGTCGTCGCGTCCCGGGCGCACCGCCCGCCGCCCGCGTCGACGCAGGCCCCCGTGCACGACCTTCGCCCGCCCGTCGACGACGGACGGACTCTCGCCGCGAGCTGACGGGGAGCGTCAGCCGCGCAGCGCGGCGACGATCAGCGCCTGCGTGAGCAGGAACCCGGTGACCAGGTTGAGCCACAGGAACCTGCGCCAGCCCCGGTTGGCCCGTTCGCAGTCGCGGTCGTCGAGGTCGCGGAACGGCGCCACGGACGCGAGGTAGACGAGCGGGATCACGGCGGCGAACGCTGCGGGCAACCCGGCGAGCAGCACGACGACCGCGGACGCGGCGTACGCGGCCATCGCGAGCCGCACGGTGCGGCGCGCACCGAGCACGGTCGCGATCGACCCGATCCCGGCGCCGCGGTCGGCCGTGATGTCCTGCACCGCACCGAACGCGTGCGAGGCGGCTCCCCACAGGAAGAACGCAGTGAGCGTCGCGACGACCGGGCCGGTGAACGGCCCGTCGGCGAGCGCGATCGCGAACACGGCCGGGCTGACGAAGTGCGTGCTCGACGTGAGCGAGTCGACGAACGGCCGCTCCTTGAACCGGAGCCGTGGGGCGGAGTAGGCGACGACGGCGAACACGCTCACCGCGAGCACGAGCCCGGACGCCACGTCGCCGGCGGCCAGCAGGACGACGAGGAACGGCACGTTCGACAGCACGGCGGACCACACGGTGGCGCGGTGCCACCGGTCGGACAGCACGGCGCCCTCGATCCCGCCCTTGCGCGGGTTCGCGAGGTCGGACGCGTAGTCCCACACGTCGTTCAGCCCGTACATCAGCAGGTTGTACGGGACGAGGAAGTACAGCGTCCCGACGGCCAGGAGCCAGCCGGGCTCGCCGCCCGCGAGCAGGTAGGCGACCGCGAACGGGTAGGCGGTGTTGATCCAGCTGAGGGGCCGGGACGCGAGCAGCACCTGGCCGACGCCCGTGAGGCGCCCCGGGACGGCCGCGCGCGTGCCGGCGGTCATGCGTCGACCTCCTCACGGACGCGCGCGGGTGTCAGCAGGACCCACACGGACGGCAGCGCGAGGGCGGCGACGACGGGCCAGGCGAGATCCTCGACGGGGGCGTGCCAGACCGCGAGACCGACGAGCTGGCCGGGGTCGTACCGGAACAGGTCGGCACGGATCATCACGCTGTCGAACACGACCGTGAGCGCCACCAGCACGAGCAGGGTGACGGCGACCGGGACGCCGAACGGCGTGCCCTGCCGGCGCGCGGCACGCGCGCCGCACGCGGCGAGCACCGCTGCGGCGGCGACCACCACGAGGTCGAGCAGCAGGTATGTCACGACCCGGCCTCCCGCGCCGCGACGAGCCGGTGCACCGCGGTGAAGACGACCATCGTCAGGTAGCAGAAGAACGTCACGAACACGAGCTCCTCGACCGGCAGGTGCGGCGCGACCTCGACGCCCAGCAGCGCCCCGCCGCGGCCGCGCTGGAAGATGCCCGCGGCGATCGCCACGACGTCCCAGCACAGGAACAGCACGACGCCGACGGCGAGCACGACCAGGGCCCGCCGGGGCCGGCGCCACACGAAGAGCCGGTGGCGGGCGTCGAGCAGCGCCATGCCGGCCAGGCTGACCAGGAGGGCCGCCAGGTACCAGCCCCTCATCGGATGCCCCGGGCGGGTGCGGTCCGGGCGGACGGGTGCAGCGGTGCGGGGAGCGGGCCCGACGACCGGTCGCCGCGGAGCCGCTTGACGACGAGCTCGGCGCTGATGAGGCACATCGGCAGCCCGACCCCGGGGATGGTCGACCCGCCGGCGTAGAGCAGGCCGCCGACCTTCGCGGACGCGTTGCGCCCTCGCCACCAGGCGCTCTGCCGCAGCACGTGCGCGGGACCCAGTGCGCCACCGGACCAGGACGACAGCTCGCGGGCGAAGTCGGCCGGCCCGACCGTGCGCCGCACGACGACCCGGTCGGCCAGGTCGGGGATCCCGACCACGTGCCCGAGCCGGTGCACGGCCGCGTCGGCGACCTGCTCGACGACCGGGTCGCCCCGGCCGCCGAGCGTGACGTCCGCGGGCACCGGCACCAGCAGGAAGAGGTTCTCGGAGTCCGGCGGTGCGATCGTGGGGTCCGTGCGCGACGGCGCGCACACGTACATCGACGCGGGTTCCGGCACGTGCTTGTCGGGGCCGTAGATCGCGTCGACGTTCTCCTGCCAGTCGGCCGCGAACACCAGGGTGTGGTGCGTGAGCTGCGGGACGCGACCACGGACCCCGAGGTACACCAGCACCGCGCCCGGCCCGGGGTCGCGACGCGACCACCACTGCTCCGGGTACGTGCGCAGGTCCGGGGGGAGCAGGGCCGTCTCGAGGTGGTGCAGGTCGCCTGCGCCGACGACGACGTCGGCGGGTGCGACGTGCTCGCGCCCCTCCTCGTCGAGGTACTGCACGCCGGACACCCGGGGGGCGGGCGACGTGGTGGTGACCACGCCGACGACACGGGCGCCTGTCCGCACCGTCGCGCCCTCCCGGACGGCGAGCCGCACGAGCGCGTCGACGAGCGTGCCGAACCCGCCGCTCGGGTACAGCACGCCGTCGGCCAGGTCGGCGTGGCTCATGAGGTGGTAGAGCGCCGGCGCCCGGTCCGGTGACGTGCCGAGGAACACGGCCGGGTACCCGAGCACCCGGCGCAGGCGCTCGTCGCGGAACCGCCGGCCCACGTACCGGTCGAGGGTCTGCGCGACGAGCGGCAGGAGGCGCGGTACGCGGCGCAGCACGGCGGGGGACAGCAGGCGGGGGAGCGACTGGAACGTGGAGTAGAGCAGGTGTTCCCGCGCGACCTCGGTCGTGTCCCGGGCCGAGGCCAGGTACCGCCGGAGCCGCGCACCCGCGCCCGGCTCCACCGACTCGAACAGCGCCTCGGCGTCGGCCGCGTCCGAGCGCACCTCGAGCGGTGCCGCGCCGCTCGTGAACCAGGCGCGGTACGCGGGGTCGAGCCGCACCAGGTCCAGCTCGGCGTCGGAGCTCGTGCCGAGGAGGGCGAAGAAGTGCTCGAAGATCTCCGGCATGAGGTACCACGACGGGCCGGTGTCGAACCGGAAGCCGGCGGACTCCCACGTGCCGGCGCGCCCGCCGACCTCGTCGCGCTGCTCGAGCACCTGGACGTCGTAGCCCTCGCGCCCGAGGAGCGCCGCCGTGGCGAGCCCGGCGACACCCGCGCCGATGACGACCGCGCGCCCGCGCGACCCGCCCGTCACTGCCGCACCAGCCGCGTCGGCACGAGACGTGCGGTGGTCTGCCCGACGAGGGTGCGGGCCAGGAC
>JAEWCA010000261.1 GCA_023390875.1 Actinomycetes bacterium | reverse complement strand
GACGCGCTGCGGCACGCCGCCCACTTCCGCGACCGGCTGGTGCTGCGCGTCCCCGACGCGTCGCTCGACGCCGTCGCGGGTGTGCCCGCTGCGGTGTCTGGCGCCCGCTCGGTGCCTGGTCGGGCGGTCCACGTCGGGGTCGGCGGGGCGCTGCTGTGCCAGGTGGTGCTGGCAGGGCACCCGCGGGCCGGCGCCGCAGGTCCACGCCCGGCGGCGACCGCCCGGTCCGTCGTCGTCCGCGTGCAGGCGCTCCCCCGGTTCGTGCCGCTCCGGCAGCACGCGCACGCGCCCGGTGGCGGGGTCGAGCTGGGGATCGGCGGTGACGACGCTGCGCCGGTGCGCGTCGACCTCGCGGAGGGCTTGCTGGTCGCCGGACCGCCCGGGTCGGGCAGGTCGTCGGCGATCGCCGTCGTCGCGGACGGGCTGGTGCGCGCCGGCGGACGGGTGCACCGCCTGGTCGACCGGACCGCCGGGCAGGTCGTCCCGCTGCACGGGGTCACGGACCTCGACGTCCGCACCGGCGGCGCCCATGACGCGCTCGACCGCCCCGGCCGCTCGACCGTCCTGGTGGACGACCTCGACGACCTCGAGCGCGCGCACCCCGAGCTCGTCGACGCCTGGACGCGGTGGACGGCGGCGGGACGCACGTTCGTCGCCGCGACGACCTCGCAGGGTGCTGCGGGCGCGTTCCGCGGCCTGGCGGCGACGCTGCTGCGCGCTCGACGCGCGCTCGTGCTCGACGTGCACGACCCGGCGTCCGCCGAACTCGTCGGCAGCAGGGCCGGGTGGCTCGCCGACCCTGCGGACCGGCCGCTGGGCCGCGGTGTCCTCGTCGTGGGCAGGACGACGACACCCGTGCAGGTCTACGCCCCCGAGCGTGCCGTGCCGACGCCCGGCCCCGGACCGTCGTCGTGAGGCCCGACCTCGGCGTCCGGTCGGCCGGTGCCCGTGGTCGCGGCGACCACCGACGGCAGCAGGAGGCCGACGGCGACGACGACCGCGACGAGCGTCACGGCGACGGCCCACACGGAGGCCTCGACACCGAGCCAGCCGAGCGACATCACGACGAGGAGGATCTGCCACGTCATCACGGGTGAGCGGGCCCATCGGCGACCGCGCCAGAGCCCCCGCGCCGCACCGGTAAGCAGGGCCGCCACGCCGAACGCGAAGAGCGCCATGAACACGCTGGCGGCCGGAACTGCCGCATTACCACGTGTGAGGTCCACCACGAAAACGACGCCGAGCGCCAGCGCGGTGATCGCCTCCAGGAGGACGAGGGCGCAGACGACGACGAGCGGGACGGTGCGGGAGCGGCTCACGGGTCCAGCGTAGGCAGGTCAGGACCGTCGGACGGTCGTGGCCAGCGCCAACGCGGCGCAGCGCGCTGACCTGGACATACGTCCGGCATGTCGACCTCTGACCGGTCCGACCTGTCATGGGCGCCTCCGAGCGGGCGCACAGGTGTGACCAACGCCTCACCGGTTACCGGGTCGAAACCTGCTCGTAACCCCTTGTGCCCCAGCGTCCACGATGTGACCCTTGATGAAGCACGTTCCCCCCAAACCCTGATTAGGCACCACTGCCGCGCGCCCTCACCCCGGGCGGTGGGCAGTCGTGCGCCCGAGGAGAGTCCTATGGATTGGCGCCACCGCGCAGCGTGTCTCGACGAGGACCCCGAGCTGTTCTTCCCCATCGGGAACACGGGTCCTGCGCTGCTGCAGATCGACGAGGCGAAGGCCGTCTGCCGCCGCTGCCCCGTCGTCGACACCTGCCTGAAGTGGGCCATCGAGACCGGCCAGGACGCCGGCGTCTGGGGCGGCCTGTCGGAGGACGAGCGCCGCGCCCTCAAGCGCCGCACGGCCCGCCAGCGTCGCGCCGGCTGACCCAGCCCGCACAGCACCTCGCACCGGACCGGCCCGCCACACGGCGCGGCCGGTCCGTCTGCGTCCGGGCCCGCGCAGCCTCGCGTGCGAGGGGCCCGGAGCTCACGGGCCGGAGACGGCGACGTCCCGCGCCCGGAGCCGGGCCTCGATGACGACCGACGTGCCCCCACCCTCGCGGGGCGCCCACGCGATCGTCCCACCGAGCTCGTTCGTCACGAGCGTCGAGACGATCTGCGTGCCGAGCCCGCTCCCCGCACCACGCCCCTCGGGCAGCCCGGCGCCGTCGTCCGCGACCTCGACGCGCAGGTGGTCGGCCTCGCGCTCCACGACGATCTCGACGGTCCCCGACTCGCGCCCCTCGAACCCGTGCTCGACGGCGTTGGTGACCAGCTCGGTGAGCACGAGCGCGAGCGCCGTCGCGTCCTCCGCCGGGATCGCGCCGAACGTCCCACGCACGAGCGTCCGCACGTGCGCGCCCGCCGTCGCGACGTCCGCGGCCAGGCGCAGGCTGCGCCCGACGAGGTCGTCGAACGGCACGATCTCGTCGAGCGTCTGCGAGAGCGTCTCGTGCACGAGCGCGATCGTGGACACGCGCCGCATGGCCTCGGCGAGCGCCTCGCGCGCCTCGGGCGACTCCATGCGCCGCGACTGCAGCCGGAGCAGAGCGGCGACGGTCTGCAGGTTGTTCTTCACGCGGTGGTGGATCTCGCGGATCGTCGCGTCCTTGGTGATGAGCTCCCGCTCGCGTCGGCGCAGCTCCGAGACGTCGCGGCACAGCAGCACCGCACCGATCCGCTGGCCGTGCTCCGTGAGCGGCACGGCGCGCAGCGACAGGGCGACGCCCCGGGCCTCGACGTCGGTCCGCCACGGCGCGCGCCCCATGAGCACGAGCGGCATCGACTCGTCGACAGTCGCCTGCTGCTCGATGAGGTCGGCGGTGACCTCGACGAGCGACCTCCCGGCCAGGTCGCCGAGCGCGCCCAGCCGGTGGAAGCACGACAGTGCGTTAGGGCTCGCGTACAGGACCTCGCCCTCGGAGTTCAGCCGCACCAGGCCGTCGCCGACGCGCGGGGCACCACGGCGCGGGCCGGTCGGCGCGTCGGTGGCCGGGAACTCGCCGCGCGAGATCATCGCGAAGATGTCGTCGGCGGCCTCGACGTAGTTCAGCTCGAGCCTGCTGGGCGTCCGCGCGCCGCCGAGGTTGGTCTGCCGGGCGATCACCGCGATCGCGCGGCCGCGCCGGACGACGGGCACGGCCTCCTCGCGGACCGCGTACGAGCCGAACCAGCGCGGCTCGCGCGAGCGCTGCGCGGCGACCTCATCGAGCGAGCGCTGCAGCTGCGGGCGCTGCCCCTCGGGGGCCCGCGACCCGACGACGTCGTCGTAGTGCACGGTCGCGCCGGTGGACGGCCGGCACTGCGCGACCGCGACGAAGTCGCCGTCCTCGGTCGGCAGCCACAGCACGAGGTCGGCGAACGCGAGGTCCGACAGGACCTGCCAGTCCCCGACGAGCAGGTGGAGCCACTCGAGGTCGGCGGCGTCGAGCGAGGCGTGGCGGGCGACGAGCGTGCTCAGGGTGGACACGCACACCAGGGTAGGTGGCCGGGTGACCGAGGCGGGCCGGGCGTCGGCCAGGCGGGCACGCGCGGCGCCCGCGCCCGGCCCCCCCGCCACAGTCTCTTATAAA
>JAEWCA010000220.1 GCA_023390875.1 Actinomycetes bacterium | reverse complement strand
CGACGGTGAGCGCGACGACGAGTCGCGCCGGCGTCCCGCGGACGGGAGGAGGGCCGTGGCGAGGAGCAGCGAGGTGCCGGCCGCCGACGCGACGTTGCGCGTGCTGCGCCACCTGTCGCGCACGGGTCCGGTGCCGGCCGCGTCGCTCGCGCAGGCGCTCGACCTCCCGCGCTCGACGACGTACCACCTGCTCGCCGTGCTCGCGGAGCACGGGTTCGTCGTGCACCTGCCCGAGGAACGCCGGTACGGCCTGGGCGTGAGCGCGTTCGAGCTCGGCTCGGCGTACTCCCGCCAGGCGCCGCTGGCCCGCGCGGCGCGGCCCGTCCTCGCACGGCTCGTCGACCACGTCGGCCACAGCGCGCACCTGGCGGTGCTGCACGGCCGCGACGTCCTCTACGTGCTGGAGGAGCGCGCTCCCGGCCAGCCGTCGCTCGTCACGGATGTCGGGGTCCGGCTGCCTGCGCACCTCACCGCGAGCGGCCGCGCCATCCTCGCGGCTCTGCCGTCGGCCCAGGTGAGGGCGCTGTTCCCGGGGCGTGACGCGTTCGTCGACCGCACGGGCGTCGGGCCGCGCCGGCTCTCCGAGCTGCGCACGGTGCTCACCGAGGTCCGCGCGCGGGGCTGGGCGCGCGAGGACGGCGACGTGACGCCCGGGTTCGCGTCGGTCGCGGCGGCGGTGCACGACCACACGGGCTTCCCGATCGCGGGGCTCGCCGTCACGTACCCGCAGGACGACGTCGACGACGACGACGTCCCGCGCCTCGCGGTGGCGACCCGGCGCGCCGCCGACGAGCTGACCCGCCGGCTCTGCCCACGCACCTGAACTCCGTCGACCCGGCACCGCCGCGTGTGTACCGTCGCCGCATGACCGCCGAGCCCTCCCGCTTCCCCGCCCCCGACGCGGACTGGCGGGCCTTCCTCGCCGACACCGTCGACGCGTCCCTCGACGCCGCCCGCGCCCATCTCGCCACGCTCAAGGACGGGACGGACCGCACCACCGCCGACGTGCTCGACCTGTGGGGCGAGAGCGACCTGGCCCTGGCGCGCGCGTCGTCCGCGGCGCACCTGCTCGCGGAGGTGCACCCCGACCCCGACCTGCGGGCGGCGGCGGAGGAGCGAGCCCAGGCGGCGGAGGACCTCGGGACGGAGCGCGAGCTCGACCACGCGCTGTACGAGGTGCTCGCGGCGACGAGCGCGGACGGCCTCGACGCCGACACGGCACGGCTGCGGGAGCGCGTGCTGCGCGACTTCCGCCGGTCGGGCGTCGACCGCCCCGCCGACGAGCGGGACCGGCTCCGCACGCTCGCGCAGCGGTGCACCGAGCTCGGCCTCGAGTTCGCCCGGAACATCCGCGAGGGTGCCCGCAGCATCCAGGTCCGCCCGGATCAGCTCGACGGGCTGCCCGACGACTTCCGCGCCGAGCACCCGGCGGGCGACGACGGCCTCGTCACGCTCACCACGGAGTACCCCGACCTCCTGCCGGTGCGGACGTACGCGCACGACGCCGGGGTCCGCACGGCCCTCACCGCCGAGTACCTGCGCATCGGCTGGCCGCAGAACGCCCCCGTGCTCGCGGAGCTGCTGCGGCTGCGTCAGGAGCGCGCGACGCTGCTCGGCTACCCGGACTGGCCGACGTACGACGCCGAGGTCAAGATGATCGGCTCCGGCGAGGCCATCGGGGAGTTCGTCGAGCGGCTCGACGCGCTCACGGCCGAGCCGGCCCGCCGTGACGTCGACGTGCTGCTCACCCGGTTCCGCGCCGACGACCCGTCCGCGACGGCCGTCACGCCCGCCGACAGCCTGTACTACGACCAGGTGGTGCGCCGCGAGCAGTACGACGTCGACGCGCAGGAGGTCCGCTCGTACTTCCGGTACGACGCGGTGCGCGACGGCGTCCTCGACACCATCGGGCGCCTGCTCGACATCGAGTTCGACCGCGTCGACGCACCCACCTGGCACGCGGACGTCGAGGTGTACGACGTCGTCTCGGACGGCGAGCGCATCGGCCGCGTGTACCTCGACATGCACCCGCGGCCCGGGAAGTTCAACCACGCCGCCCAGTTCCCGCTGGTCCCGGGTGTCGCGGGCCGCCACCTGCCCGAGGGCGTGCTGGTCTGCAACTTCTCGACGGGCACGCTCGAGCACGACGACGTCCTGACGTTCTTCCACGAGATCGGCCATCTGGTGCACGAGATCGTCGGCGGCGGCCAGCGCTGGGCGCGGTTCGCGGGCGTGGCGACCGAGTGGGACTTCGTCGAGGCGCCGAGCCAGCTCCTCGAGGAGTGGGCCTGGGACGCGGACGTGCTGTGCTCCTTCGCGACGAACGCCGACGGCGTCGCGATCCCGGCCGACCTCGTGGCCCGGATGCGTGCCGCCGACGCGTTCGGCCGCGGTGCGTGGACCCGGCGCCAGCTCAACTTCACGGCCCTCTCGTACGGGCTGCACGCGGCCCCGCCCGAGGACCTCGACGCATACACGGCCGAGATCGACGACCGGTTCGGCCCGTACACGCCGCTGGAGGACACCCACCAGTCGAGCGGCTTCGGGCACCTGCAGGAGTACGGGTCGGCGTACTACACGTACCTCTGGAGCCTGGTCATCGCGAAGGACCTGCGCACCGCGTTCGGGGACGACCTCATGGACCCCGAGATGGGCCGCCGCTACCGCGACACCGTGCTCGCCCCGGGCGGCACCGCCGACGCGGCCGACCTGGTGGAGCGGTTCCTCGGCAGGCCGACGACGTTCGACGCGTTCGAGGAGTGGCTCGCGGCCCGCAGCTAGGCCTGCCCCGCTCCCGCGAGCGTGTCGAGGTCGCGGACCGCGAACCGGTGGTGCTCCCACTCCTCCTCGAGGATCACCTGCAGGCACGACAGCACGGTCTCGGGCTGCTCGGGGTCGTGCGGGTTGCGCCGCTCGGCGGCCAGCTCGTCGGGTGTGACCGTCGCGAGGAAGTCGCGCACCATCGCGACGTGACCGGCCCGCACGTCGAGCACCTCGGCGAAGGGTGGTGGGTCGGTGACCGGCGCCGGCACACCCGCCTCGTCCGCGGCGCTGCTGTCCGCCTGCCCCAGCGGGTGGAACGGCTGCTCGACCTGCAGCACCGCCTTGCGCAGCCACACGTCGGTCGCGTGCACCAGGTGCCGCAGCGTCTGCGCGAACGACCACTCGCCGTCCACCGACACGTCCACCGTCCCCACGGGCATCTGCGCCGCCCGCTCGACCGTCGCGTCCCACGTCCGTTCCAGCGCGTCCCATGCGGCCCGCAGCCCCGCCGGGTCGCTCGCCCTGCGCTGCTCACGGCCGGGGAACCGGTGGTCGAGCTCCGCCTCGACGAACGGCGTCACGTCGACGCCGTTCACGAGGAACGTGCCGTCGGGCAGCCACGGCGCGTCGATGTCGGCACCCCCGACGTCGACCCCGCGCATCACGACCTCCGACAGGTCGGACTCGACGAACCGCGCACCCCGCAGGCTGACGCCGACGAACCGGGCGCCCCGCAGCTCGTCGGTCCGGGTGAAGGTGGCCATGGCATCTCCTCGTCGAGGGGCTCGATGACGTCCGGTGCTGTCGACCGTAGCCGGGAGCACCGACACGCCGCACCGGGCCGGCCCCCGCGACGGGACCGGCCCGCTACCCGGCGTGCGCGGCCGCGAGCCCCTCGTCCAGCCGCCCGAGGATCCGCCGGCACTCCTCGACGTCCCACGGCGTGCCCGAGATCTCGAACTCGAACAGCACCGGCCGACCCGAGGCGGCCGCGATCTGCCGCGCGGCCATCTGATAGTGCTCGCCGAAGTTGCGGTTCCCCGACCCCATCACCCCGACCATCGCCCGCCGGTTCACCGCGGAGCGCAGGAACCGGCGCACACCCTCGGGGATGGTGTCGTTGTTCGGGTTGCCCGTCATGTACGACGGGGTCAGCAGCACCCACGGCCCGTCCACCTCGGACAGGCGGTGCTCGCGCTCGGCGAGGTTGAAGACGGGCCGGCCGAGCTGCTCGGCGAACACCCGCACGAGCCCGCTGGCCGACGAGTAGTAGTACACGGGGAGGAGGCGCACGGCGTCAGCGTCGTCGGCGCGGGGCCGGGGCGCCTGGGACCGACGTCCCGGTCGTCGGCGCGGAGCTGCGAGCCCCCGGACGCGCCCGTGGGACGAACACGCGCGCGTCCCCGACGTGCCACGCTGGGCCGGTGCCCCTGTTCCGCCGCCACCGTCCTGTCGTCGTCCCGCCCGAGTCTCTCGGCCCGTTCGACGGCTTCACGGCCGCCGACGCCCCGGCGTTGCAGCGGTCGTTCGACACGGCCCTGCACGTGCGCGAGCGGGCGGCCCGCGGCGACGTCGTGACGACGGTCGAGATCAGCCGGGGAGCGGGGGAGCGGGTCGTCGTGAGCTGGCGCAACCTCGTCGTCGGGTTCGTGCCGCCGGACCGCGTCGCACCGTTCGACGCCGTCCTGCCCGCGGACCTCCGCGCCCACGTCGTCGTCCCGGCCGTCGTGCACCCGGTCGCCGGGCTGTGGCGCGTGTGGGTCGGCGAGCCGCCGGCCGACGGGTACCCGCCACCCCCGCCCGGCCTCGACACCCTGCCGGTCCCGGAGGACACCATGCTCGGGATCCGGATGCCCCGGCGCGACGGTGCCTGACGGCTCGTGACCAGTCCGGGCCGCGTCAGCTCGACACGACGGGGTGCCCCTCGGAGGCCTGCACCACGACGAACCCCTGCCCGGTGAACCCGAGCTGGTACGCCTCGCCCGATCCTCGCCCGACGACAGCCCCGAGCTTCGCGGTCTTGCGCACGGACGACGTCAGCGAGCGGGACCACAGCACGGCCGACTGCATGTCCACGAACGTCGGCACGTCGACCTGCAGCACCACGGGCGTCCCGTGCGCCGTGACGGCCAGTGCCCCGGATCCGGTGAACGTCGTGTTGAACAGCCCACCGCTCAGCATCGACGCGCCCTCGACCCGGTTGATGTCCCAGGTCAGCGTGCTCTCGAACGCGAGGATGTTCGCGCCGTTCACGGTCACGGACTCGTTCTCGAGCTCGACGACGAACACCTGGTCGGCGTCCTGCGCGAGGAACACGTCACCGCTGCCGGACACCTTCATGAGGGACATGCCCTCGCCGGTGAACGCCTTCTTGAACATCTTCGAGACGCCGCCCGAGCCCTGGTACGCGAAGTCGACGTCCCCCTGGTACGCGACCATCGACCCCTGCTTCGCGTAGAAGAAGCCGCCGGTCCCCGCGAGGTCGACCTTGAGCATCTTGTCGTTCTGCAGGACGAACCGCCCCGGCTCCGTCGACCGCTCCGCGTTCTGCATCAGTGTGCTGCGCATGGCCTCGACCGTATCGGCGCGACGGACCGCGGTGCACGGCTCCGGAGTCGTCGTGGTGTCAGCACGCCCAGTCGAACGACTCCGACTCCAGGTCGATCTGCGCCGACCCGGACCCGAAGTTCAGACCCGGCAGCTCCTCGAGCGCGTCGCTGCCGCTCACGTGGTGGTGTCCGCTCCGGAGTCCTCCGGGCCTGAGGTGGTGGCGAGCGCCCGCTCCGCGCTCGCGAACCCGGCCGCCACGTAGGGCTTCAGCAGCGCCTCGACGTGCTCCCGGCCGAGGGCGTCACCGGCAGAGATCGCCGTCGACGCCGCACCGATGCTGTTCTTGACGCGCCCCATGGCGAGCGGGTGGTCGAACGCGTCCCGGGTCAGGCCCAGCGACGCGAACGCCTGCAGCGCGGCGTCGTCGACCGCTGCCGCCTGGGCGGCCGGCCATCTCAGGTCGGCGATCGCCGCCGTCGCCGCCGACGCCTCCGGCGACCTCACGTCCGCGGCGAGGGCCTGCCAGTCGGTGTCGCGGTACCGGACCTCGTCCAGGAACTGCGCGACGAGCTCGTGCCGGGGTCCGAGCGTGCTCGACGCGTCCACAGGTGATCGACTTCCTCACACGCCGCCGAGGTCGGGCACCGGCACCGTCACGGGGTGCGGGAGGCGAGCGGCTCGGCGACCGAGGTGAACCCCACGGCGGCGAACGGCCGGAGCAGGGTCACGGCGTGCTCGGGGGCGAGCTGGTCTCCCGCCGCCAGCGCGAACGCGGCCGTGTTGATCGCGTCGTCGAGCCGCATCAGCTGACGGCGGCCCGGGAAGTCCTCGGGCGCGAGCCCGAGCCACCGGAACGCGGCCCCCGCGTCGGCGTCCCCCGCCGTGCGGACCCCTGCCCAGAGTCGTGCGGCCCACACCGCGT
>JAEWCA010000205.1 GCA_023390875.1 Actinomycetes bacterium | reverse complement strand
GGGCAGCGCCGTGGCGAGCGCACCGAGCCCGGCGAGACCGAGCACGAGCGGGGCGATGACCGCGCGCATGCCGTGGTTGACGTCGCTGAGCTCGAGCACGAGCGCGCGGCACTCGCCGCAGCCGTCGAGGTGCTTCTCGACCTGGTTCGTCTCGCGCGTGCCGAGGCCGCCGCGCACGTACGCGCCGAGCTTGCCGGCGACCGCGCGACAGCCCTCGTCCATCGGATCCTGCAGGTGCTGCTGGAGGTAGCCCTGACGCAGACCCTCGCGCGCCCGGTACGCCAGCGCGGCGACCCCGTTCGCGGTCAGCCCCAGCATCGGCGCGATCTCGGCGGGGCTCAGCCCCTCGACCTCGGTGTGCCAGAGCACGGCCTGCCAGCGCTCGGGCAGCGAGTGGAAGGCGCGCGCGACGACGCCGCGCTCGAAGCCCTCGAGCGTCGGCTCCTCGGCGGTGCCGGCGAGCGCGGTGCCGGCCTCGAGCGTCGCGACGTCGTCCGTCGGCTCGACCCGGCGGGCGGACGTGCGGCGCAGGGCGGCGACGCGTCGGACGACCGTGAACAGGTACGCCCGGAACGCCGCGTCGGGGCCGTTGCCGCGCTGCAGCGCACCGAGCACGGCCGTGAACGAGTCGGCGACGACGTCGTCGGCGTCCGCCTTGGAGTCCGTGTACTGGCGGGCCACCACGAATGCCGCACCCGCGTGCCGCTCGTAGAGGTCGCTGAACGCCGAGGAGTCCCCCGCACGCACGGCCGCGAGGAGGTCGGCGTCAGCGACGACGCCGCTCTCGAGGTCTGCGCTGGAACTCACACCCGCTCCTGTCAGCGTCCCGTTGCCCCGCCCAGAATGATCCGGCACTGTTCGGGTGAATCAGCATGAAACGCCCCGTGCACACTAACCGACAACAATCGCAACGATACGGTCAGCCCAGCAACCGTTCGGGTGAACGCGGGTGAAAAACCGCTTACCCGCGTCACACCTCCGTGGCCCCCCGCTCTCATCCGGCGTGACGATGAACATCGGCCTCGACTCCGCCGTGCCGGCGGCGCTCCGTGACCGCTGGCGCGACGAGAGCGTCGCGTCCGTCTGGCTGCGTCCCGCCGACTGGTACCACCCCGCCGTCGACGCGCTCGCACTCGCCCTGCTGACCGGCCAGGACGCCACCGCGCCGGCCGAGCAGCTCGGTCGCGCACGCGGCTACGACGGCGTGGGCGTCGGAGAGACGATCGACGACCTCGCCTGCCTGTACCGCACGACGGGCCAGCCCGAACCGCCGCGCGCGGTGCTCCGGGCGCTGTGCGAGGGCTGGGCGGACGCCCAGGCGGGCGCCGTCGCGTTCGGCACGAGCCTCGACCCCGAGTCCGGGCTGCCGACGCAGCAGTACCTCGCCGTCCGGCTCGCGGAGGCGTACCACGACGCGCGCGACGCCGACCTGGGGCACCACCTCGTGCTCGTCGACGTCGCGAACGGGTACGTCGACGCGTTCGCCCGGGCCGCCCGGTCGGCGGCGGTCGGTGCCGCGATGACCACCACGTTCGGCCACGGGCACCCGATGGCGACGCTCGGTGGCGGCGTGTTCGCGGTGCTGTCGCGCCCGCAGGACGACCTGCACACCCATCTCGACGACCTGCACGCGGAGATCGGCCGGAGGGTCGCGACGCTCGACGTCGCGCACGCGACACGGCGGCCCGTGCGGGTGTGGGTCGAGCTCCTGCCGTCGACCCACGAGCAGGCGGTGGAGAAGCTGGCGCGCATCGCACGCGCCTGACGCCGGTCCGGACGGCGCCCCGGAGGCACGCCGGGGCGCCCAGGTCCGGGTGCTGTTCAGGTCAAGCGTCCGTGTGGAGCAGTTCATGGGCAGTCCTGTCCCAGGTCAGCGAGTGATGTGCCGCCGCCGGGGGACACATCGGGGCAAAGCGTCTACCGTCGTTGTATGAACCCCGCCGAACTGGCTCCCAGCGACCCCGCGGGACACCCCTCGCCCGTCGGAGGACCAGCCGCCGGCGGCGCTGTCCCCGAGGTCCCCACGCAGCCGGAGCACGCCCCCGAGCACCACCCCGACGACCCCGGACCGCTGCTCGCGGCCGGCATCGCGGCCGACGTGTACGCGCTCGACGACGCGACCGTCCTGCGCCGCTACCGCTCCGGGCGCGACGCGACGCCCGAGGCCGAGATCCTCCGGCACGTCGTCGCCCACGGCTTCCCCGCGCCCGCGGTGCTCGGCGTCGACGGTCCGGACCTGGTCCTCGAACGGCTGCACGGCCCGACGATGCTGCAGGCCCTCGCCGCCGGGGAGATGTCGCTCCCGGACGGCGCCGCGGTCCTCGCCGACCTGCACACGCGCCTGCACGCCGTGCCGGCGCCGGACGGGTGGAGCGGGCACGCGGACGTGCCGTGGCCCCGGGTGCCGGGCGGCCCGACCGTCGTGCACCTCGACCTGCACCCCGGGAACGTGATCCTGTCCGACACCCGCGGGCCGACCGTCGTGGACTGGTCCAACGCACGGACCGGCACGGCCGAGCTCGACGTCGCGCTCACGGCGCTGATCCTCGCCGAGGTCGTCGTGGACGCCGGCGGCATCTACTCGCAGGCCGCACGCGTGCTGCTCGCGGCGTTCCTCGGTGCGACCGACGTCGACCCGTCGGGCGCGATCGACGACGCCGCCGCGCTGCGGGCGCTCGACCCGTCGCTCGTCCCCGGTGAGCGTGACCTCGTGCCGGACGCCGCGGTGCTCGTCGGGCAGCTCATCGACATCGCCCGCCACCCGGGCTGACGGCTCTCCCCCGGACGCGGGCGCGGGCCCCCCCCCCCCCGGGGGGGGGGCGG
>JAEWCA010000172.1 GCA_023390875.1 Actinomycetes bacterium | reverse complement strand
TCGCCGAGCACGGCGAGCGGGATCCGGGCCGACCCCGCGCGCAGCTCGGCGCCCGCGACCTCGACCACGGGCGATGTGCGCAGCAGCACGACCGCCCCCACGGCGAGCGTGAGGACCACGGCGCCCGCACCCGCCCGCGGGTCGACGGGCGTGAGCGCGATGCCCACCATCACGGCCAGGACGACGAGGAGCGCCCAGGCGAGCGCACCGGGCCACAGACGCTCGGAGTGCGCGGCCGGCGTGGCCGGTCCGGTTGCGGGTCCGGTCGAGGGCGCGGGAAGTCCGTCGGGCACGTCGGGCATGGCCCCAGCATCCCACCCGTCCCGGTAGGGTCGGGCCCCGTGACGGCCGAAACCAGCACCGAGGTGCTCCTGCTCCGCCTCGACCCGGACCTGCCCGCCCCCGCGTACGCGCACCCCGGCGACGCCGGTGCCGACCTGGTCGCCCGTGTCGACGTGACGCTCCCGCCGCAGGGCCGCGCGACCGTCCCGACCGGCGTCGCGATCGCGCTGCCGGACGGCTTCGCCGCCTTCGTGCACCCCCGTTCGGGTCTCGCGGCGAAGCACGGCCTGACGATCGTGAACGCGCCCGGCACGGTCGACGCCGGGTACCGCGGCGAGATCGCCGTGACGCTGCTCAACACGGACGCCACGGAGCCGCTCGTGCTGCACCGCGGCGACCGGATCGCGCAGCTGGTGGTCCAGCGCGTCGAGCGCGTGCGGTTCGTGGACGTCGAGCGGCTGCCCGGGTCGCACCGCGGCGAGGGCGGGTTCGGGTCGAGCGGCGGCTGGCACGCGCCGGCCACGTCGTCCGACACCGCCGAGGTAGCCGGCTAGGTGGCCGTCGCAGGCGGGGCTACCGTTGCCAGGTACGGCACGCACGTGCGTGCCGAGGAGGAGTGAGTCGTGGGTCTGTTCCGGCGTGGCGGCAAGGACACCGCCACCGACGACGTCACCGAGCCCACGGGCGCGGACGACGTGAGCACCGACGAGGCGATCGAGGACGAGCCGGCGCTGCCGGTCCGCACCTCCGGGCCCTGGGACGTCGACGAGGTCGACGACGAGCTGCCCCGGGTCGACCTCGGCGCCATCCGGCTCCCCGGGGTGCCCGGCATGGAGCTGCGCATGGAGATCGACAAGGCCACCAACGTGGTCTCGGCGGCGTCCGTGCTGCTCGACGGCTCGTCGCTGCAGGTGCAGGCGTTCGCCGCACCCCGCACCGACGGGATCTGGGACGAGATCCGCGCGGAGATCGCCGAGTCCGTCACCCAGCAGGGCGGCTCGGTCGACGACCTGCCCGGACCGTTCGGCCGTGAGCTGCTCGCGCGGCTCCCCGTCCGCACGCCCGAGGGGCGCACCGGTCACCGCCCGGCGCGGTTCATCGGCACCGACGGCCCGCGGTGGTTCCTGCGCGGCGTGCTGTCGGGGCGCGCGGCCGTCGAGCCCGAGGCCGCGCAGACGCTCGAGAAGGTGTTCGCCGGCATCGTCGTGGTGCGCGGCACCGAGGCGCTGCCGCCGCGCGACCTGCTCGCCCTGCGCCTTCCCGGCCCCGCCGGTCCCGCCGCGGAGGCGGCGCCCGAGGCTCCCGGGTTCGACCCGATGACCCGCGGACCGGAGATCACGGAGATCCGATGACGCTCAAGGACCGCCTGCGCAAGGTCGTCGCGTCGCAGGCCGAGATCGAGGCCGACGAGGAGCGGGCCGACGCGGTCCGCGCCGTCGGCTGCACGCCCGTCGACCAGCTCACGAACCGCTCGCGCGCGAGCGTGTCGGGGGTCATCCGCTCGGTCACGCTGCGCCCCCGCGAGGGCGTGCCGGCGCTCGAGGCCGAGCTGTACGACGGCAGCGGCACGCTGGACCTCGTGTGGCTCGGTCGCCGGGAGATCGCGGGTGTCGCGCCGGGCCGGCGGGCGAAGATCGAGGGGCTCGTGTGCCTCGTCGACGGCCGCCGCACCGTGTTCAACCCGAAGTACGAGCTGCGGCCGCGTCCCGGTGAGTGAGCGCCCCGAGCACCCGGAACCGCACGAGACCGGCGCGGACCACGCGCTCGAGGCGGTCGACGACGTCGTGCAGCCCGAGGAGGGTGGCCTGCGCGGGATGCGGGCGCTGACCGCCGACGAGTTCTCCGCCGCCGACGCCGTCGGTGGTGTGCGCGGCGTCGTCGAGTCGGTCGCGCCCGGGCTGCTGTTCGTCGTCGTCTACCTCGTGTCCGGGCAGCAGCTCACGCCCGCGCTCGTGGCTGCGTCGGTCGCCGCGCTCGTCGCGGTCGTCGCCCGGCTCGTCCAGCGGACGCCGGTCACGCAGGCGTTCTCCGGGCTGCTCGGCGTCGGCATCGGCGTCATCTGGGCGTGGCGGTCCGGGCAGGCCGAGAACTACTTCCTGTACGGGCTGTGGGTCAACGTCGTCTACCTCGTCGGGACGCTCGTCTCGATCCTGGTCGGCTGGCCGCTCGTCGGGCTCGTCGTCGGGCTGTTCCACAAGGACGGTCCCGTCACGGGCGGCACGTGGGGCGCGGCCGTCGCCTGGCACGACGACCGTGACCTGCGCCGGCGGTACACGCTCGCGACGTGGCCGTGGGTCGCGATGTTCGGCGCGCGCCTCGCGGTCCAGGTGCCGCTCTACCTCGACGCCGAGGTCGGGTGGCTGGGCACCGCGAAGCTCGTCATGGGCATCCCGTTGACGGCGCTCGCGCTGTGGATCAGCTGGACGCTCGTCCGCGGGTCAGGAGCTTCTCCAGCTCGGCCTCGTCCGCGTCCCGCCCCGTGACGAACAGCAGCTCGTCGCGACCCTCGAGCGTGTCGTCCGGGCTGGGGGCGATCGGGCGGGTGTCCCGCACGATGCACGCGAGGACCGTGTCCTCGGGCCACTCGATCTGACCGACGCGCACGCCCGCGAGCGGCGAGTCCTCGGGCAGCGTGAGCTCGAGGATGTCGGCGCGCGACTGGTGGAACGTGAAGATCCGCACGAGGTCGCCGACGGTCACGGCCTCCTCGACCATGGCCGTCATGATCCGCGGCGTCGACACGGCGACGTCCACGCCCCACGCCTCGTCGAACATCCACTCGTTCTTCGGGTTGTTCACGCGCGCGACCGTGCGCGGCACGCCGAACTCCGTCTTGGCGAGGAACGCGATGACGAGGTTCGCCTTGTCGTCACCGGTCGCGGCCACGACCACGTCGCACTCGTCGGCCTTGGCCTGCCGCAGCGTCGGCAGCTCGCACGCGTCGGCGAGCAGCCAGTCGGCCTCCGCGACGGACGCCACCCGCATCGCGGACGGCTGGCGGTCGATGATCGTGACCTCGTGGTCGTGCCCCAGCAGCTCGCGGGCGATCGACCGGCCGACCGAGCCGGCCCCGGCGATGACGACCCTCACTCGGTCACCGCCGGCGGGTTCGCGAGGATGCGTTCGACGAGCGCGGAGTCGTCCGCCCTGAGCAGCGCGTGCACGGTGTCGTTCTCCTGGAGGACGGTGTCGGACGTCGGCAGCACGCCGTCGCCGTAGCGGGTGAGGTAGGCGATCCGGGCGCCGCTGGCGGCCTCGAGCGCGCGCAGCGGCTTCCCGATCCAGCCCTCGTGCACGTCGACCTGGGCGAGCTGGATCTGCCCGGAGGAGTCGCGGTAGTCGTCCGTGGCACCCATCGGGAGCATCCGGCGCAGCACCTGGTGGGCGGTCCACCGCACGGTCGCGACCGTGGGGATGCCGAGGCGCTGGTAGATCTCCGCGCGGTGCGGGTCGTAGATGCGGGCGACGACGTTCTCGATGCCGAACGTCTCGCGCACCACACGGGCGGCGAGGATGTTCGAGTTGTCGCCGTCCGACACCGCGGCGAACCCGAACGCGTCCTCGATGCCCGCCTGCGTCAGCGTGTCGCGGTCGAACCCGAGACCGGTGACCTTGTTGCCGCCGAAGTCCGCGTCGAGCCGCCGGAACGCCTCGGGGTTCTGGTCGATGACCGCGACCGAGTGGCCGTTGCTCTCGAGGTTCTGCGCGAGCGTCGCACCGACGCGGCCGCAGCCCATGATGACGAAGTGCACGAGGCGTCACGCTATACCGTGTCGGCGCCGCGGGGGCCGGACGACGGCGCCGGTGAGGCCCGTCGCGCCGCTCCCGGGCGCAGTGGTGCTCGCGGGCCCCGGGCGGCCTAGCATCAGTCATCGTGTCGGACCTCTCGGATGCCGCCAAGCGCTTGCTCCTCGGACGCCCCGTCCGCAGCGACCGTCTCGGCCACACCCTGCTCCCCAAGCGCATCGCCCTGCCGGTGTTCGCGTCGGACGCGCTGTCGTCCGTGGCGTACGCACCCGACGAGATCCTGCTCACGCTGTCGCTCGCCGGCCTGTCGGCGCTCGTGATCTCGCCGTGGGTCGGTCTCGGCGTCGTCCTGGTGATGATCACGGTCGTCGCGTCGTACCGGCAGAACGTGCACGCGTACCCGTCGGGCGGCGGCGACTACGAGGTCGCGACGGTCAACCTCGGGCCGAACGCCGGCGTGACGGTCGCGTCCGCACTCCTCGTCGACTACATCCTCACGGTGGCCGTCTCGATCTCGTCGGGCGCGCAGTACGCCGCGACCGCGCTGCCGGCGCTGCGCGGGCACGAGGCGGCGTTCGCCATCGGCCTCGTCATCATCATCACGCTCGCGAACCTGCGCGGCGTCAAGGAGTCGGGCAGCGCGTTCGCGATCCCGGTGTACCTGTTCATGATCGCGATCGGGTCCGTCGCGGTCGTGGGAGGCGTCCGGTTCTTCCTCGGCACGCTGCCGATGGCGGCGAGCTCGCAGTTCGATCTCGCGACCGCACCGGGGTTCGACGACGGGATCGCGGGGCTCGCCGGGTTCTTCCTCATCCTGCGCGCGTTCGCGTCCGGGTGCGCCGCCCTCACGGGTGTCGAGGCGATCAGCAACGGCGTGCCGGCGTTCAAGAAGCCGAAGTCGAAGAACGCCGCGACGACGCTCGCGCTCCTCGGTGGGCTGTCGATCACGATGATCATGTCGATCCTGCTGCTCGCGCGTGCGACGGGCATCGTGTTCGCGGACGACGAGGCCAACCAGCTGCTGCTGAACGGCGTGCCCGTCGGCGACTCCTACGTGCAGAACCCCGTGATCGCACAGCTCGCCGAGACCGTGTTCCAGGGGTTCACGCCCGCGATCGTCTTCGTGGCCGTCGTGACCGGCCTCATCCTCGTGCTCGCGGCGAACACCGCGTTCAACGGGTTCCCGGTGCTCGGCTCGATCCTGGCGCGCGACGGCTTCCTGCCGCGTCAGCTCCACACGCGCGGCGACCGGCTCGCGTACTCGAACGGCATCGTCACGCTCGCGCTGGTCGCGATCGGCCTGATCTGGGCGTTCGACGCCGAGGTCACGCGGCTCATCCAGCTGTACATCGTGGGCGTGTTCGTGTCGTTCACGCTCAGCCAGCTCGGCATGGTGCGGCACTGGGGGCGCCTCCTGCGCACCGAGCCCAGCCCGAGCCGGCGCGCGCAGATGAAGCGCTCGCGCATCATCAACACGATCGGCCTCGCGATGACCGCGACGGTGCTCGTCATCGTCCTGATCACCAAGTTCACGCACGGCGCGTACATCGCGATCATCGCGATGATCCTCGTGTTCGTGCTGATGAAGGGCATCCACCGCCACTACACGCACGTGCGCGCGGAGCTCGCCCTCGGCGACGACGCCGAGGCGACGCGGGCGCTCCCGTCGCGCGTGCACGCGATCGTGCTCGTCTCGCACCTGCACCGCCCGACGATGCGGGCGCTCGCGTACGCCCGGGCGTCCCGCCCGCACTACATCGAGGCCGTGACCGTCGGGGTCGACCCCGAGGACGTCGACCGGCTGCGCGAGCAGTGGGAGGCGATGAACCTGCCGGTGCCGCTCAAGGTGCTGGACTCGCCGTTCCGCGAGATCACGCGGCCCGTGCTCACGTACGTGCGCTCGATCCGCCGCGACAGCCCGCGCGACCTCGTCGTCGTGTACATCCCGGAGTACGTCGTGGGCCACTGGTGGGAGCAGCTGCTGCACAACCAGAGCGCGCTGCGGCTCAAGGGCCGGCTGCTGTTCACACCTGGTGTCGTCGTCGCGTCGGTGCCGTGGCAGCTCGCGTCCTCCGAGGGGCAGACGGGGCTCGAGGACCCCATCCGGGGTACCGTTCCGCGTGGCTACTGACGCGATCGTCCCGGACCTGGTCGAGCTGGAGGTCGGGCCCGTCGCGCACGGCGGGCACTGCGTCGCACGGCACGAGGGGCGCGTCGTCTTCGTACGGCACACGCTGCCCGGCGAACGGGTCCGTGCGCGGATGACGGACGCGAGGGAGACCGCGAAGTTCTGGCGCGCCGACGCGGTCGAGGTGCTCCAGGCGTCGCCGGACCGGGTGCCGTCGGCGTGGCCCGAGGCGGGTCCCGGCGGTGTGGGCGGCGGCGAGCTCGCGCACGTCGCGCTGCCGGCGCAGCGCGCCTGGAAGGCCGCGGT
>JAEWCA010000133.1 GCA_023390875.1 Actinomycetes bacterium | reverse complement strand
GGCCGAGGCACACCCGTCCGACGCCGCACCGGCGGTCGACGCGACGCACCTGACCGGTTCTCCGGCCCGTGACGAGGCGATCCTGGCCGCCGCCGAGACCGTGCGGGTCGGCTCGACGCGTCACCGGCCCGGCCGTCCGGTCCGGAACGACGCGGCCCCCGTGCGCCGCGCCGGCCGTCCCTCGCTGCTCGTCATCCGCCTCGGTGTCCTCGGCGCCCTCGCCGGCGGCACCGTCGTCATCCCGGCCGTGAGCCAGGGCGCGTTCGCGGGTCCCGGCTCGTCGAGCTACGACGCGCTCGCCGACTCGACCTTGCCGTCCACGGTGACCGCCCTGACGGCGTCGTCGCTGTCGGCGCTGCCGCCGGCGTCCCTCGCCGCGTCGGACTCCCCGCTCGTGGACCGCGACCTCGGCAGCGCGAGCCGTGACGACGAGCGGTCGATCCTCGCCGGGTGCGACGGGTCGACCCGGCCGGCCGGCCAGAACGGCCTGCTGAAGGTCGCCGACCTGTGCACGCTGTGGGACGGTCACACGCAGCTGCGCGCCGACGCCGCCGTCTCGCTGGCCGAGTTCAACCAGGCGTTCACCGCCCGGTTCGGCGTCGACCTGTGCCTCAGCTCGGGCTACCGGACGCTCGCGCAGCAGCGCGCGGTCAAGGCGCAGAAGGGCGGCCTCGCGGCGGCGCCCGGCAAGAGCAACCACGGCTGGGGCCTCGCCGTCGACCTGTGCCAGGACCAGACGTCCGGCGCCAAGTGGACGTGGCTCAACGAGAACGGCCCGACGTACGGCTGGCAGAACCCCGCGTGGGCGCAGCCGGGCGGCAGCGGCCCGCACGAGCGCTGGCACTGGGAGTTCGTCAAGGGCGTCAAGGCCGACGGCGAGTACTACGACGGCTGACGTGGGCGGGCGCACCGCCTGACCGTCGGGCGCGAGTGGCTGCTCGCCGGGCGGTCGACGTCGGCGGTGGTGCGCCCCGCCCGTCGTCGCGGCGGGACGCACGTGCCGTCACAGCAGCGTCAGGCCCCAACGGACCTCGTGCGTCTCGCCGGCACCGAGCCGGACGAGCCGGTCGCCCGTGCGGAACGCGTCGGCGATGCACGTCATCGGCTCCGCCGCGACGCCGCCCCGGTCGATCCCGGGGATGCCGTCGCCGGTGCACACCTGCCACGTGTCGAGCGTGCCGTCCGCCCAGAGCGCGGCGGTGCGGCCGTCGGGCCCGGCGAGCCGGATCCACGAGAGACCCTCGGCGTCGCGGAGCATGCCGAGCCACGCGTCGTCGAGCTCGACGCCACGCAGCGAGGTGGCCGTGCGCAGGTCGTAGCTGCCGCTCACCGGCTCGTCGCCGACGGGCAGTAGCCGGTCGTCGACCGTCACGCGGCGCGTCGCGTCGACCTGCAGCGTGCAGTCGTCGACCGCGCCGTCGCCGGGGGAGAGCCACGGGTGGAAGCCGATGCCGTACGGGGCGTCGCTCGTGCCGAGGTTGGTCGCCGCCACGTCGACCGTGAGCCCCCGCTCGCCGAGCGCGTAGGTCACGCGCAGCCGCAGCGGCCACGGGTAGCCGGGCGTCGGCACGACCGTGTGCTCGAGCGTCACGTGATCGGGGCCGGACGAGACCGCGGTGAACGCGGCGTAGGCGACGAGCCCGTGCAGCGCGGTGCGGCGGGCGTGCTCGGTGACGGGGACCTCGTGGTCGACGCCGTCGAACGTGTACTCGCCGTCGCGGAGCCGGTTCGGCCACGGCGCCAGGACCGCGCCGGAGAAGGCCGGTGCGATGACGGACTCGTCGAACGGCAGCACCACGTCGCGGCCGTCGACCGTGTACTCGCGGATGCTGGCGCCGACCGCCGCGACGACCGCGCGGTGCGTGCCTCGCTCGAGGACGTGCTGGGTGCCCGACGGCAGGACGTGGAGGGCGGGGGTGCTGGTGGCGCTCGTGTTCACGCTCACACGGTAGTGCCCAGGGGGCGGCGGCCCCCGGGACTTCGCGGAGGGGCGTCGCGCGGTCGTCTGGACTGTGGACAACGCGCCGCGTCTCCTCGGGCGATCCTCTACCTTCACCCGGGACAGGAACCGGACGAATCGGGCGGGGGTGGCGGTCCTGGACGGCGTGGCGATCCTCGAGAGCGAGGTCCGCGAGCTCATCCGGCGCACGGGCGTCGACCCCGCCCGCGACCGCGCCGCCGTCGTCGCTCTCGTCACGGACGCCCTGGCCGACTACGACGAGCGCTCGGTCGTCGGTGCCGTCCCGCCCCTCGCCGACCCCGCCTCCGCGCACAAGGCCGTGGTCGACGCGGTCGCGGGGCTCGGGCCGCTGCAGCGCTACCTCGACGACCCCGAGGTCGAGGAGATCTGGATCAACACGCCCAGCCAGGTGTTCGTGGCCAGGCGCGGCGAGGCCGAGCTCACGACGACCATGCTCACCGACGGTCAGGTGCGCGACCTCGTCGAGCAGATGCTCAAGGTCTCCGGAAGGCGGCTGGACCTGTCGAGCCCGTTCGTCGACGCGTCCCTCCCCGGCGGCGAGCGGCTCCACGCGGTCATCCCCGACGTCACGCGGCGCCACTGGAGCGTCAACATCCGCAAGTACGTCGTGCGCGCCACGTCGCTCGACGACCTCGTCGCGCTCGGGTCGCTCCCGCCGCACGCCGCGGCGTTCCTGCACGCGGCCGTCCGGGCCGGGCTCAACGTGCTCGTGTCGGGCGCGACGCAGGCCGGCAAGACGACGATGCTCAACGCGCTGTGCGGTGCCATCCCGCCGCGTGAGCGCGTGATCTCGTGCGAGGAGGTCTTCGAGCTGCGCCTGAGCGCCCGCGACTGGGTGGCGATGCAGTGCCGGCAGCCGAGCCTGGAGGGCACCGGGGAGATCCCGCTGCGCCGGCTCGTCAAGGAGGCGCTGCGGATGCGACCGAGCCGGCTGCTGGTCGGGGAGGTCCGCGAGGCCGAGGCGCTCGACCTGCTGATCGCGCTCAACGCCGGGGTGCCGGCCATGTGCACGATCCACGCGAACTCGGCGCGCGAGGCGCTCACGAAGCTCTGCACGCTCCCGCTGCTCGCCGGTGAGAACGTGTCCGACCGGTTCGTGGTGCCGACCGTCGCGTCCGCCGTCGACCTGGTCGTGCACCTCGGGGTCGAGGTCGACGGCCGCCGGCACGTGCGCGAGATCGTCGCCGTGCCCGGACGCGTCGAGCAGGGCGTGGTGGAGACGGCCGACGTGTTCACCACGCGCGCGGGCCACCTGGTGCGCGCCGACGGCTTCCCGCCGCACCCCGAGCGGTTCGCGCGGACCGGCACGGACCTCGCGGCCCTGCTGCGCGGGCGGGGCTGAGGCAGCCGTGGGGGTGGTCGTCGGTCTCCTGCTCGGCGCAGGTCTCGCGTGCGTGTGGTGGTCCTGGTGGGCACCGGTCGAACGACCCTCGACGGGTCGGCCCGGGTGGGGCGCACGCACGCGGGACACGCTCGTCCAGGCCGGGATGGACGGCGTGACGCCCGGAGGCCTGGTGCTCACGAGCGTCGGCTTCGGGCTCGTCGCGCTGCTCGTCGCGCTCGTGCTCACCCGGGTGCCGTCGATCGCGCTGTGCTTCGGCGTCTTCGCGGGGCTCGCGCCGTCGGCCCTCGTGCGCGGACGCGCCCGCCGGCGGCGCGCTCGCCTGCGCCAGCTGTGGCCCGAGGTGGTCGACCACCTCGCGTCGGGCATCCGTGCGGGGTTGTCGCTGCCCGAGGCGGTCGCCCAGGTCGCCGAGCGCGGCCCGGTCGAGCTCCGGGCGCCGTTCCTCGCGTTCGCCGAGGACTACCGCGCCACCGGGCGGTTCGGTGAGTGCCTCGACGCGTTGAAGCTCCGCCTGGCCGACCCCGTCGCTGACCGGATCGTCGAGGCGCTGCGCCTGACGCGCGACGTCGGCGGTACCGACCTGGGCAGGCTGCTGCGCACGCTCTCGACGTTCCTGCGCGACGACCTGCGGACCCGCGGCGAGCTCGAGGCGCGGCAGAGTTGGACGGTGTACGCCGCGCGTCTCGCCGTCGCCGCGCCGTGGATCGTGCTGGCGCTGCTCTCCACGCGGCCCGAGGCGGCACGCGCGTACGACACGACCGCGGGCCTGGCCGTGCTCCTCGCGGGCGGGGCGTGCACGGTCGTCGCGTACGTGCTGATGCTGCGCATCGCGCGGCTGCCCGAGGACCCGAGGGTGCTGCGGTGAGCCCGGGCGTGCAGGGAGCGCTCGTCGGGCTGCTCGGGGGCCTCGGGATCCTGCTCGTGGTCGCGCGGCTGCGGGCGCGCCGGATCGGCCTCGACCATCGGCTCGCACCGTACCTGCGTCCTCGGAGCGCCGGCTCGCGTCTCCTGCGGGCCCCGGCCGCGCACACCGCGTTGCCCACCGTCGAGCGCCTTATCGCGCCCGTCATGGCGGACGCCGTGCGGTTCGTCGCGCGGTTCGGGTCGACCACCTCGGACCTGCGGCGCCGGCTGTCGCGGGCCGGCCGCTCCGACACGGTGGAGCAGTTCCGCGCCGGCCAGGTCGTGTGGGGTGTCGTCGGGCTCGCCGCCGGCCTCGGGGTCGCGCTCGCGCTGCTCTCCGTGCGGCAGACGTCACCGGTCGCGCTCGTCGTGCTCGTGGTGCTGTGCGGGATCACCGGCGTGCTCGGGCGCGACTGGCTGCTGACCCGCGAGGTGGCGCGACGCGAGGCCCGGATGCTCGCCGAGATGCCGACGGTCGCGGAGCTCCTCGCGCTCGCCGTGGGCGCGGGGGAGGGCGCGGTCGGCGCGCTCGAACGCGTCGTCCGCAGCACGCACGGGGAGCTCACGGGCG
>JAEWCA010000124.1 GCA_023390875.1 Actinomycetes bacterium | reverse complement strand
ACCGCCGGGGTGGCACGACGTCGCCGCTGAGGCCCGCGTGGTCGCCCGACGCCGGGTCCTCGTCGACGGGCAGCACCGGTGCGCTCTCGCGCGGGCGTGCGGCCAGCACCCAGCGCCACAACGGCGGCATCGCCACGGCGGCGACGACCACGAGGATGCCCTGGTAGAACCAGCCGAACAGCGCCGTCGGGTCGTCGCGCGGGCCGAGCGAGACCACGACGAGCGTCACGAGCAGCGACGCCGCGACGACCGACACCGCGGTGCCGACCGCGACCCGGAACGCGAACGTGGCCCGCGGCTCGCCGGGTGCGGTGCGCAGACGGTCGGACATCGGGCCTCTCAGTGGGTGATCGAGAACCGCGCGTGCAACCGGCGGAGAAATCCCGGCGCCCACCAGTTGGCGCGGCCGAGGATCGTCATCGTCGCGGGCACGAGCAGGAGCCGGACGAGGGTCGCGTCGACGAGCACCGCGACGGCGAGCGAGAAGCCGACCTCCTTGATGACGAGCATCCGCCCGGCGACGAAGCCCGCGAACACGACGATGACGATGGCGGCGGCCGACGTGATGATCCGTCCGGACCGCTGCAGGCCGAGCCGCACGGCGACGTCGTTCGGCCGGCCCCCGTCGTACAGCTCCTTGATGCGCGAGAGCAGGAACACCTCGTAGTCCATCGCGAGCCCGAACGCGAACGCGATGACGAGCGCGACGACGTACGTCTCGATCCCGCCGGTCGACGTGAAGCCGAGCAGGTCGGACAGGTGCCCGTCCTGGAACACCCACACGAGCACCCCGAGCGACGCCGCGAGGGAGACCGCGTTCGTCAGCAGCGCCTTGACGGGGATCACGACCGACCCGGTCATGAGGAACAGCAGCACGAGCGTCGCGACCGCGACGATGCCGATCGCGAGCCGTGCACGGTCCTGGAGGGCCGCGGTGAAGTCGATCTGCGTCGCGGCCTGGCCGGTCGTCCACGTCGGGAACGGCGCGTCGAGCGCGCGGACGTCCTGCACGACCTCCCGTGCGACCGCGCCGCCCGGGTCGTCGGTGTCCGGGCGCACGCCGATCACGACGTACGAGCCGAGCACCGACGGCGGGTCGACGGACGCGACGCCGTCGACGTCCTCGAGGGTGGCGGCCCAGGCGGTGGCCTCCTCGAGCGTGGCCTGCGCGACGACCGTGACGGCGGGCGTGGTCGACGCGGGGTACTGGTCGGCCAGCAGGTCGACGAACTCGCGCTGCGTGCTCCCTGCGGGCAGCAGCTCGGTCGTGGAGTTGCGCAGCTCGATGTGCCGCAGCGGCAGCGCGAGGATGCCGAGCAGCGCGAGGCAGCCGAGCAGCACCCACCACGGGTGCCGCTGCACGCGCGCCGTGGTCCGGGAGAACGTGCCCTCCTCGGACTGCACGTCCGACGTCCGGGCGAGGATCGAGCGCAGCCCCGGGATCCGCGCCAGGATGCTGGGGCGGATCAGGCGGCGACCCGCGAGCACCACGAGCGCGGGCACGAGCGTCAGAGCGGTCGCGACGGCGACGACGATGACGGCGACGCCCGCGGCACCGACCGCGCGCAGGATCTGCGGCCGGAACACGAGCAGGCCGGCGATGGAGATCGCCACGATCAGCGCGGAGAACGTCACGGTCCGGCCCGCGGTCGCCATGGTCCGCTCGAGCGCGTGGATCACCGCGCCGTCGCCGCGCCGCCGGCGGCTGCCCTCGCCGCCGTCCTCGTCGACCAGGTGGTGCAGCTCCTCGCGGAACCGCGACACGATGAGCAGCCCGTAGTCGATGGACAGGCCGAGGCCCAGCAGCGTGACGACGTTGACGACGGACGCGTCGAGGTCGAGCACGTACGAGAAGCCGAGCAGCACGGCGAGGCCGCCCGCGATGGAGGCGAGCGCACCGGCCATCGGCATCGCGGCGGCGAGGAACCCGCCGAACACCAGCACCATGATGAGCAGCGCGATCGGCAGCGCGATGGTCTCGCCGGTGCGCAGGTCGGTCTCGACCTGCGCGTTGATGGCGCCCACGATCAGCGTCGTCCCGCCGACGATGCCGGTGACGTCCGGGGCGACGTCGCGCAGGTCGTCGGGCACCTGCTCGAGCCGTTGCTCGACGTCGTCGAGCGCGGTCTGACGAGCGTCCTCGTCGAGGTCCGGGTCGAGCTCGACGACCACCAGGAAGCCGTCGCCGTCCTGCGCGACGAGCGGTGCGGCCGCCGGGTTCGTGACCCCGCCGGGCAGCGCGAGCGGGTCGATCACGGTCGCGACGCCGTCGATCGCCGCGAGGTCCTCGCGCGCGGGCGCGAACGCGGTCGCCACCTCGGGATCGGCGGGGTCGACGCCCTGCAGCACGAGCGTGAGCGACGACCCGCGGGCGCCGCTCGCCTCGAGGATCGCCTGCGCCTGCTCGCTCTGCGACCCGGGGACGCCGGGCGCCCCGGACGTCAGCCGGTCGAACAGGCTCTCGCCGTGCACGCCGAACACGGCGAGCGCGTAGCCCGCGACGGCGACCACCACCCAGACGAGCACGGTGAGACGGGGGTGGTGGGCCACGGTGCGGCCGAGTCGCGCGAACACGCCGGTCATCGTCGCAGGTCGACGCCCGGCGGCGCACGCGTACGGGCGGTCCCCGAACGGGTGAGTCATCGCGGCGGCCGGTCCGCGTGACTGCGTCCGGTCCGCCGCGGTGCGGGCGGCGTCGGTGCGCGTGCGTACCCTGCCCGCATGGACTTGTTCGACGCCGTCACGTCGACCGCGACGGGGGTGCCGGCGGTGGGCGCCAACGCGCCGCTGGCCGTGCGCATGCGGCCGCGCACGCTCGACGAG
>JAEWCA010000104.1 GCA_023390875.1 Actinomycetes bacterium | reverse complement strand
CTCCCCACCAGGGCAGCCCGACCGGCACCACCAGACAGGAGCTCCTCGCATGGCAGTCACGACCCTCGAGGTGCCGGGCGACGGCACCACGACGACCCTCCGTCGCCGGCGCCCCAAGCTCGGCGTCTACACCCTGCTCGTCCCCGCCAGCCTCCTCATGGCGGTCGCCCTCGGGTACCCCCTCGTCCGGCAGTTCGTCATCTCCTTCCAGGAGTACGGGCTGCGCCAGCAGTTCGGCCAGCCCGCCGAGTGGGTCGGCCTCGCGAACTACACGGACCTCCTGTCCGACCCCTACGTGTGGACGGTCATCGGCCGCTCCATCGCGTTCTGCCTGATCAACGCGGCCGTCACGATGGTGATCGGCATCGCGTTCGCGGTCCTCATGGCCCGGGTCGGCGCCGCCGCCCGCATGACGCTGCAGGTCTCCCTGCTGCTCGCGTGGGGCACCCCCGTGCTCGCCTCGATGACCGTGTGGCAGTGGCTGTTCGACTCCCAGTACGGGGCGATCAACTGGGTGCTGAGCAACGTCCTCGGCTTCGAGGGCATGGCCCACCACTCGTGGATCATCCAGCCGCTGTCCTTCTACTTCGTCGCGACCGTCATCGTCGTGTGGATGTCCGTGCCGTTCGTCGCGTTCTCCGTGTACGCGGGCCTGCTGCAGGTCCCCGAGGAGACGATGGAGGCCGCGCAGCTCGACGGCGCCTCCGCGCGCCAGCGGTTCTGGAACATCACGATCCCGATGGTCCGGCCGGTCCTGTCCGTGGTCCTGCTGCTGCAGGTCATCTGGGACCTCAAGGTCTTCACGCAGATCTACGTGCTGCAGCGGGCGGGCGCGCCGACGCGCGACACCAACCTGCTCGGCACCCTCATCTACTCCTACGCCAAGGAGTTCTCCAAGGCCGGGGCCCTGGCCACGATCATGCTGGTCATCACCCTCGCGCTGACCGGGTTCTACATCCGGCAGATGCTCAAGGAGGACGAGCTGTGAGCACGCTCGCCACGGGCGCGCAGCCCGCCACGAACGCGACGGCCGACCTGCCCGTCCGCCCGACGAAGGCCCGCCGCGGCGGCAGCCCCGCGTCCTCGACCGCCGGCCGCCGCGCCTGGGGCGTCGTCGCGGTGCTCATCGCCGTCGTCTGGGTGTTCCCCATCTACTGGATGATCAACAGCGCGTTCCTGCCGCTCAACAAGCTGCAGGCGCCGGACCCGACGTTCCTGCCGCTCGGCGGCACGATGTCGAACTTCCGCCAGGTCTGGGCCGACCCGTCGTTCTGGGCCGCGATGCGGATCTCGCTGTCCGTGGTCGTCGTCGTCCTGGTCGCCGCGCTGCTGTTCGCGTTCCTCGCGGCGCTCGCCGTGAGCCGGTTCCGCTTCCGCGGCCGCAAGGCGTTCATCCTCACGATCCTCGTCGTGCAGATGATCCCCGCGGAGGGCCTGTTCATCTCGCAGTTCCAGATGCTCGACGGCTGGCACCTCGTCAACCGCGTCGCCGGTCTGGCGCTCGTGTACGTCGCGGCGATCCTGCCGTTCACGATCTGGATGCTGCGCGGGTTCGTGCAGGGTGTGCCGATCGAGCTCGAGGAGGCCGGCATGGTCGACGGCCTCTCGCGCACTGGGGCGTTCTTCCGCATCACGTTCCCGCTGCTCGCGCCGGGTCTCGTGGCCGCGGGCGTGTACGGGTTCCTGCAGGCGTGGAACGAGTACACCCTCGCCCTCGTCGTCATGACCGACCCGTCCCAGCGCACGCTGCCCCTGTGGCTGCAGGGCCTCGTCGAGGCCAACCGGGCCACGGACTGGGGCGTCGTCATGGCCGGCGCGGCGCTCATCGCGATCCCCGTCATCGCGTTCTTCCTGTTCGTGCAGAACAAGATGACGTCGGGCCTGGTCGCCGGAGCGGTGAAGGGCTGACGTGGCAACCGAGCAGAGGCTGACGGTCGGGCTCGACGTCGGCGGCACCAAGGTGCTGGGCGTCGTCGTCGACGCCCAGGGGTACGTCCGTCACGAGATCCTCGCGAAGACGGTCCCCGGCGCCGCCGGGGTGGTGGCCGGGGCGGTCGCCGCGGTCGAGACCCTCGCGGCCCGCGCGGGCGTCGCCGTCGCCGACCTCGACGGCGTCGGCATCGGCCTGCCGGGCATGGTCCGCGCGGCCGACGGCACGGTCGAGCACGCGGTGAACCTCGGCATCGAGGAGCGGGTGCCGCTCGCGGCGATGCTCGCCGAGGCGCTCGGCGGCGCGGTCCCGGTGACGGTCGAGAACGACCTCAACGTGGCCGTCGTGGGGTCGGCGCACGCGCTCGGACCGCAGGCGCAGGACATCGGCTTCCTCGCGCTCGGCACCGGTGTCGCGGCCGGGCTGCTGCTCGACGGGCGGCTGCGGCGCGGCTCGCGCGGCGCCGCGGGGGAGATCGGGCACCTGACGCTCGTCCCGGGCGGCCTTCCGTGCAAGTGCGGCCAGCTCGGCTGTCTCGAGCAGTACGCGTCGGGCTCCGCGCTCGACGCCGCGTGGCCGAGCCGGCAGGGCCTGCCCGCCCCGGCGGAGCTGTTCGCGGCGGGCGAGGCCGGCGACGCCGACGCGGTCACGCTGCGCGACCAGTTCGCGTGGGCGGTCGCGTCCGCGGTCCGGATCCTCGTCCTGACGTGCGACGTCCAGCACGTCGTCATCGGCGGCGGCGTGAGCTCGCTCGGCGAGCCGCTGCTGCGTGCTGTGCGCGGCGAGCTCGACCGGGAGGCGCAGGCGTCGCCGTTCCTGCGGACCGTGCAGCTGTCCGACCGTGTCACGCTGGCCCCGGCCGGGGTGCCCGTCGGGGCGCTCGGCGCCGCGATCGTCGCCAGGGGAGGCCGGCCGTGACGGCGGCCGGAGCAGTCCAGGAGGGACATCACTGATGGAGGTCGTCATCGCCCCCGCCGAGCAGCTCGCTCGGCTTGCGGCCGACACGATCGAGCGGCTGCTGCGGGCGCGCCCCGACGCCGTGCTCGGGCTCGCGACGGGGTCCAGCCCCCTCGCCGTGTACGACGAGCTGGCCCGGCGGCACGCCCAGCACGGCCTGTCGTTCGCGCGGTCGCGTGCGTTCATGCTCGACGAGTACGTCGGCCTGCCCGCCGACCACCCCGAGCGCTACCGCAACGTCATCGAGAAGGAGATCGCCTCGCGCGTCGACTTCGCCGAGGGCGCCGTCCAGGGGCCCGACGGGCTCGCCGAGGACGTCGTGGCGGCGTGCGCGGCCTACGAGCAGGCGATCGTCGACGCGGGCGGCGTCGACCTGCAGATCCTCGGCATCGGCACCGACGGGCACGTCGCGTTCAACGAGCCCGGCTCGTCGCTCGCGTCGCGCACCCGCATCAAGACGCTCACCCGCCAGACCCGCGAGGACAACGCCCGCTTCTTCGGCGGCGACCTCGACCAGGTGCCGACGCACTGCCTCACGCAGGGGCTCGCGACGATCATGTCCGCCCGCCACCTGGTGCTGCTCGCGTCCGGCCGGGGCAAGGCCGAGGCCGTGCACCAGCTCGCCGAGGGGCCCGTGAGCGCGATGTGGCCCGCGACGATCCTGCAGCACCACCCGCACGTCACGGTGCTCGTCGACGACGCGGCCGCGAGCCGGCTGCAGCTCGCCGACTACTACCGCGAGACGTTCGCCGCGAAGCCGGACTGGCAGGGCCTGTAGCAGTGCTCGGGGCGCCGACGCGGCCCGGACGGACCCCGGCTGCGTCGGACCCCCGACGTACACTCGTCGGCATGAGTGAGCCCTTCCCGCCGAGCACCGGACCCGACGACCCGTTCGGCCCGGACCAGGGCACCTCGACGAGCGTCCTGGAGCGCCAGGAGACCCACGAGCAGGTCGAGCCGGGGGACCACGAGCGCTTCGCGCACTACGTGCGCAAGGAGAAGATCATGGAGTCGGCGATGAGCGGCAAGCCCGTTGTCGCGCTCTGCGGGAAGGTCTGGGTGCCGGGTCGCGACCCGAACAAGTTCCCGGTCTGCCCCGTGTGCAAGGAGATCTACGAGGGGCTGCGCGAGCCGCAGGACGGCGAGGGCGCCGGCGGTGACGCGGGCGGCTCCGGCGGGGGAGGTTCCGGCGGGCGCCGCTGGGGCTTCGGCCGCGGCTCGTCGGCCAAGTGACGGCCACCCCGCGCCCGTCCTCCCTCAGCTCGAGCCACGCGTCGACGTCGGCGGCGTCCCACCTGCCGCCGGCGTTCCCCTCGCGTGCGCCGTGGGGGACCGCGGGCAAGCTGCGCGCGTGGCAGGCCGAGGCGCTGGAGCTCTACCGGGACCGCGCGCCCCGTGACTTCCTCGCGGTGGCCACCCCGGGCGCCGGCAAGACGACGTTCGCGCTGCGGATCGCGACCGAGCTGCTCGAGGCCCGGATCGTGCGGCGGGTCACCGTCGTGGCGCCGACCGAGCACCTCAAGCGGCAGTGGGCCGACGCCGCGGCGCGGGTCGGCATCACGCTCGACCCCAACTTCAGCAACGCCCAGGGCCGCCACGGCCACGGGTTCGACGGCGTCGCCCTGACGTACGCGCAGGTCGCGAGCAAGCCCGCCCTGCACGCGGCGCGCACGACGGCGGCGCCGACGCTCGTCATCCTCGACGAGGTGCACCACGGCGGGGACGCGCTGTCGTGGGGCGACGCGGTCCGGGAGGCGTTCGAGGACGCGACGCGCCGGCTGGCGCTCACGGGCACGCCGTTCCGCTCCGACACGGCGGCGATCCCGTTCGTCCAGTACGCGCCCGACCGCGAGGGCATCCGTCGCAGCGTGGCCGACTACACGTACGGCTACGGCGACGCGCTGCGCGACCACGTCGTGCGCCCGGTCATCTTCCTGTCGTACTCGGGCTCGATGCGCTGGCGGACCAAGGCGGGCGACGAGGTCAGCGCCCGGCTCGGCGAGCCGCTCACGAAGGACATGACGTCGCAGGCGTGGCGCACGGCGCTCGACCCGAACGGTGAGTGGATCCCGAGCGTCCTCGCGGCCGCGGACCGGCGGTTGACGGAGGTGCGCCGCGCGGTGCCGGACGCGGGTGCCATGATCATCGCGACCGACCAGACCGACGCCCGCGCGTACGCGGGCCACCTGGCGCGCCTCACGGGTGAGTCGCCGACGGTCGTGCTGTCCGACGACGACGGCGCGAGCGACCGGATCGACGAGTTCTCCGCGGGCGACTCGCGGTGGCTCGTCGCGGTCCGGATGGTCTCGGAGGGCGTGGACGTGCCCCGCCTCGCGGTCGGCGTGTACGCGACGAGCACGGCGACGCCGCTGTTCTTCGCGCAGGCCGTCGGTCGGTTCGTGCGCGCCCGCAAGCGCGGCGAGACGGCGTCGGTGTTCCTGCCGTCGGTGCCGCAGCTGCTCGCGCTCGCGAACAGCATGGAGGTCGAGCGGGACCACGCGCTCGACCGGCCCAAGACGGCCGAGGAGCAGGGGGTCGACTACAACCCCGAGGACGCGCTGCTGGCGGCCGCGAACTCGGAGCGCAACGGTCCGGACGCGCTCGGGCCCGACGGCAAGCAGGGGGCGTTCGAGGCGCTCGAGGCGCAGGCGTCGTTCGACCGCGTGCTGTTCGACGGCGGCGAGTTCGGGACGGGCGCGGAGGTGGGCTCGGACGAGGAGCTGGACTTCCTGGGTCTGCCCGGCCTGCTGGACGCCGACCAGGTGTCGGCGCTGCTGCGGCAGCGGCAGGCCGAGCAGCAGAGCGGCAAGCGCCGGGCGGCCTCGCAGGCGGCCGCGGCGGAGCTGGCCGCGATGGACCACCGCAAGCAGGCGGAGCTGCGCAAGGAGCTCGCACAGCTCGTGGGGGCGTGGTCGCGCCGGTCGGGTCAGCCGCACGGGTCGGTGCACAACGAGCTGCGCCGCCGGTGCGGTGGCCCGGAGGTCGCGCTGGCCGACCCGGAGCAGCTCACGGCGCGCGTCGACATGCTGCGGGGCTGGTTCGTCGGCAAGCGCTGACGTCGTCGTCGGCGCCCGCGACCGGATCGCAGGGCCGTCCATGAGGACCTTCTCATGCACTCGCGCCGTTCGGGCACAACCCCCGTCTCACCATTCGGACAGGGTTGGTGCGGAGTATCCGTGCAGGTCACAGCCCTGGACGCGTGACCACATAGCACCGGCCGGCGCACGCGCAACTTCGCCTCTCGACGTGCCGAGCGCGGGCCGCGCTGCCAACCTCTTGCCGTGCCCAATCGGCCCCGGGTCCCCCCGGACGCCGTCTCGGTGACCATGCAGAAAGAGGTCAACCCATGCCCGCCTGGCTCATCCTCATCCTCGTCGGTGTCGTGCTCCTCGTGCTCGGGGTCGCGACGAACATCGGTTCGTTCCTCATCTGGATCGGCGTGATCGTGCTCGTCGTCAGCCTCATCCTCGGGCTGGTCGGCCGCGGTCGTAGCCGGGTCTGACCCGGGCCGCCGCCGAGGCAGCATCCCCCTGACTGCCTCGGCG
>JAEWCA010000037.1 GCA_023390875.1 Actinomycetes bacterium | reverse complement strand
CGTGAGCGCCGCGCGCGACCGGGCCTACGTCGCGCGCATCGCCGCCGTGCCCGGTCTGGTCCGCCCGCTCGACGAGGCGCCCACGGAGGCGTGGCGCGCACCCGGCGTCCCCGACGTGGACGGTGTCGTCGCCTCGGGTGACGCGCTCGTGCTCGTGAGCGAGACGCTCGACGGCTGGGTCGCGACGTCGCACGACGCCGCCACCGGTCAGGTCCGGTGGACGGCGACGCTCGGACCGCCCCAGCGCGCCGGGTTCGAGAGCAGCGCCGCCTGGTGCCCGTCGGACGGCGGCGACGTCGGACCGACGATCCTGTGCCTGGTCACCCGGCCCGGTGTCCTGTACTCGCGGGCCGCCGTCGGCGAACCCCCGGTGCGGACGCGGGTCGTGGCCCTGTCGGCGGCGGACGGGACGCGGCTCGGTGCGTGGGAGGTCCCCGACGGCATGGTCGGTGCCGACCGCGTCGGCGACGACCTCGTGGTCGGCTGGGTCCACCAGGGGCGGGTCATGGTCGAGCGCCGCGACGGCGTGACGGGCACGGCCGCGTGGCGGTACCGCAGCCCGTCGCTGCTGCCGGCGGCCGGCTCGGGCTCGACCGGGAGCGTGCGCGTCGACGGGGACGTCGTCGTGGTCGACGACGGGTCGACGGCGGTGCTCGACCGCGCCGACGGCGACGTGCTCCTCACCGGCCCCCGGTTCCGCGGGCTGCAGGTCGCGTCGGTCGGCGACCACTTCGCGACGTGGGCCTCCGTGGGCGGCGGGCACATGTACGACCGTGACGGCGCGGTGCTGTACGACGTGCCGGGCCTGCCCGTGCGGCCGGTCGTGGACGACGGGAGCACGGACGACGTCGTGGTGCTCGACGACGGCCAGTCGCTGTCGGCGGTCGACGGGCGGACCGGTGAGCGGCGCTGGTCGGTCGCGCAGCCGCTCGACGTGCAGACGGTCGTCGCGCACCGGCTGCTCGTGTCGGGCCTGACCCACTACGGGGTCGTCGACGCGGCCGACGGGAAGCAGCGGTGGACGTACGACGTCGGGCAGCAGGTCCCGTGGCAGCCGATCTCGGACGGCAGCCTGGTGCTCGGTCCGGCGATCGACGACGCCGGCGCGCCGATGCTCGTCGGGCTGGGCCTCGAGGACGGCACCCGGTTCTGGGCCATGTCCCTGCCGTCGCACGTGCAACGGGTCGTCGGTGTCGGTGGCCGGCTCGTCGTGCAGACCGCGACGGAGACCGTCGTCCTGCACTGAACGGGCCGGCCGGGGCGGCGTCGTCCTGCGCGGGCCGGGCCCGCCGGCGCGGCGTCGTCCCGCACGCGGTCTACCGTGGGCCCATGAGGCCGGGGAGCCTCGGCGCCCCCATGCAGTCCGTCGTCGTCGACGAGGTCGAGGCCGACGGTGCCGCGGACGTGCGCCCGGCGCCGGCCCGGTGGCAGGACGAAGGACGCAGGCTCGGCGGCTGGGCGCTGCGCCGTCCGCTCCTCGCGGCCGCGACGCTGACCGTGCTCGTCGGCCTCCTCGTCGCGTTCGGCCTGGTCACGCCCGCGATGGTCACCGCGCAGGAGCGCCGGCACGTGCTCGCGGCCGCGTCCTTCCCGGGGGCGGTCCAGGAGCTCGACGCGGGTCCTGCGGTCCGGTGGTCGGTGCCGCTCGACGAGACGGTGCCGCCCCTGCTGGTGGGCGACACGGTCGTGGTGGTGGACGGGCCGGACCTGCAGCACCGGACCCTCGTGGGCGTCGACGTGGTCACGGGGCTGCGCCGGTGGACGGTCCCGCTCGCTGCCGACCCGTCGCCGACGCAGGTGCGGTGCCACGAGCTCGGCGGCCGCCTGGTGTGCCTCGCGGGGGAGGGGCCGCCGCCGGACCAGCGCGACCTGGAGCCGGGGGAGCTGCCGCCCGCCGCGGCGCCCGCGGTGCTCCTCGTCGTCGACGCCCGCACCGGTGACGTGCTCGCGTCGCACCACGTCGAGGGCCGCGTCGTCGCGACGACCACCGCCGGCGACGACGTCGTGGTCGCGACGTACTGGTGGGGCGCGTTCGCGGTGCGCCGGATCGACCCGATGACCGCGCAGGTCCGCTGGGAGCGGCGGGACGGCGCCGCGATCACGGTGCCGGCCGTGGGCGACGTGACGCTGCGGGCGGGGGGCGGTCTCGTCGTCGCGACGGTCAGCGGCTCGACGCTCGTGCTGCGGGGCGCGACCGGGGAGCGGGTGCGGCCGCCGCAGCGCACCGCGGGGACCGACGAGACGCGCATGCTCGAGGACGGGACGCTCGTGCGGACGCGGTACCGGCTCGAGGCCATCGGTGTCGACGTGATGTCCGAGCTGTCGACGGGCGAGGGACGGCCGTGGCTGACCGCCCGGGGCGTCCCCGTCGAGCCCGAGGTCGACGACCACCTGTCGGGCCTCGTGTTCACGTCGGGGGCGCTCGCGGGCGGGCCGCTCGTCGGGCGCGTCAGCGCGTACCGTCCCGGCCGGGAGGAGCCGGTGTGGCGGGCGTTCGCGCCGGCCCGGGAGATCGCCGCGGTGGTCGGCGACCGCGTCGTGCCTGTCTCTTATAAAAATCTCCGAGCCCACCCGACAAAGGCGAATAGG
>JAEWCA010000535.1 GCA_023390875.1 Actinomycetes bacterium | reverse complement strand
GGCCTGCACGTGCTCGAGCTCGGGGCACCCGTCACGGCGCAGGCCGCGACGCTCGTCGCACGGCACCCGCTGCGCGCCGCCGACGCGCTGCACCTCGCGTCCGCGCTGGCCCTGCGGTCGCCGGACCTCGTGGTCGCCGCGTGGGACGAGCACCTCGTCGCGGCGGCGCGGGCCGAGGGGCTGCGCACCGTGCCCTGACGCCGCCCCGACTCCGGCGGCGGTGCCGGTGCCGTCGGGCTCGGTACCGGCGTCGTGCCGCTGCCGTGCCGGGCGCGGGTCTCGTAGGCTCGGCGCGTGTCCATCGCCGGAATCCAGGTCGTCCTGTTCTTCCTCTTCTACCTCGCCATCTTCGCGCTGGCCGTGTGGGCGGCCGTCGACCTGATGACGCGGCCGACGTCCGCGTTCCCGGCCGCCGGCAAGCGGACCAAGTCCTTCTGGGGCGCGATCCTGGCGGTCGCCGTGGTGGTGTCGTTCCTGTCGATCCCGCTCAACGTCATCCCGTTCCCGCAGTTCCTCGGGCTGCTGGCCGCGGTCGCCGCGATCGTCTACCTCGTCGACGTGCGGCCCGCCGTGCAGCCCTACTCGAAGCGCCGCGGCGGCGGCTCGCGCGGACCCTGGGACAGCGGACGCGGCTGGTGAGCGCGCCGGACGTCGGTACGCACGCCGTCCCGCTCGCCCGCGTGGTGCGCGGCGACCTCGTCGAGTCGGTGCACCACGGGCACGTCGTGGTGCTCGCGCCCGACGGGTCGGTGCGGCTCGCGCTCGGCGACCCGGACGTCGTCGTGTGGGCGCGGTCGTCGCTCAAGCCGCTGCAGGCCGTCGGGATGCTGGGGCGCGGGCTCGACGTGGACGACGAGGAGCTCGCGCTCGTCTGCGCGAGCCACAACGCCGAGCAGGGGCACCTCGACGTGGTGCGCGGGCTGCTGTCGCGTGCGGGTCTGCGCGTCGACGACCTGCGGAACACGCCCGACTGGCCGCTCGACCCTGAGGCAGCGTTCGAGTGGCGGACCACCGGGCAGGCGCGCTCGTCACTCACGCAGAACTGCTCGGGCAAGCACGCCGGGATGCTCGCGACGTCCGTCTGGAACGGGTGGCCGACCGAGGACTACCTGTCGCCCGAGCACCCGCTGCAGGTCGCGCTGCGGGACGCCGTCGTGTCGCTGACCGGTGTGCCGGTGGCGTCGACCACCGTCGACGGCTGCGGTGCGCCGCTGTTCTCGACGACGCTCACGGGCCTGGCCCGGGCGTTCGGCCGCGTCGCCGCCGCTGCTCCCGGGACCGCCGAGCAGCGGGTCGCCCGCGCGATGTCGCAGCACCCGTGGCACGTCGCCGGCACCGGGCGCGACGCGACCCGGTTCATGCAGGCCGTGCCCGGTCTCGTCGCGAAGGACGGCGCCGACGGCGTCTACGCCGCGGGGCTGCCCGACGGGGGAGCGGTGGCCGTGAAGATCGCGGACGGCTCGGCCCGGCCCCGGCCGGTGGTGCTCGCCGCCGCGCTCGCGGTCGCCGGCGTCGACCCGGCGCTGGTGCGGCCGGTCGGTGCCACGCCGGTGCTGGGCCTCGGCTCGCCCGTCGGTGAGGTCGTCGCGACGTTCGGGCCCGACGCGTGAAGGCCGTGGTGCAGCGGGCCACGCGCGCGTCGGTGACCGTGGACGGCATCGTCGTCGGCGCCATCGACCGGCCCGGGCTCGTCGCGCTCGTCGGCGTGACACCCGGCGACGGACCCGCGCAGGTCGAGATCATCGCGCGCAAGATCGCCGAGCTGCGCATCCTGCGCGACGAGCAGTCCGCGGTCGACGTCGGCGCACCCGTGCTCGTCGTCAGCCAGTTCACGCTGTACGGCGACACCCGCAAGGGTCGTCGGCCCACGTGGAACGCCGCCGCGCCGCGGCCCGTCGCCGAGCCGCTCGTGGACGCCGTCGTCGACGCGCTGCGGGACCGCGGGCTCGAGGTCGCGACCGGGGTGTTCGGGGCGGACATGGCCGTCGAGCTCGTGAACGACGGGCCCGTCACGATCCTGCTGGAGTCGGTGCCGGCGTCGTGACCGGCGGGCCCGCGGGCGTCGTCGTGGACCTCCGGCGCACCCCCCGGGGCCAGGCGTGCTCGACCCGACGGGACCAGCCAGTCCGGGGGGCTGCGACGCGGCGCAACGGAAAGGGCCCCTCGGAGTAAGCGTCCGAGGGGCCCTTCCTGACCGCAGGTCGCGTGTCACCGGCTGACCGGTGACCGACGCCGCCGTTGACGGTGCGGCTCCGACCCGACACCCGGTGGATCACCGGCTGCGCGTCCCCCCGGAGGGGGTCCCACTGCCAGCTCTCCGCCGTGGGCGGGGGGACTGCGATCGACCTCCCGGTCCGTAGCGACCCCTGCGTCGTCATCCGCAGGTCGGCGGGTTGCCCCTCCGATGTGGTCGCCCGTTCTCCGGTCGGCCTGGCCTCGACCGCCTGTCCCCGCCGGCTTCCGGTGCCCCCGAGGGGGTCCCTTTGTCCTGCGGTTCTCGAACCGTCGAGGTCGATGTGTGATTTCTAGTCCTGCCCGCCGAGGCGCTGCAAGGGCTCCGGAGAGGAATGTTTGTCCACCGCTCCCCACACACCTTCGTCCACAGGCTGACCTGCATGAAGACGCGGGAAACACAGGGGTGTGGACAACATTTGTGGATGGTTGGCGCGTCGTTCACCCGGGTGGGTGCAGGCCGGCGGTACCCTTGACCTCAGACAGGCCCCTCGGAGTAAGCGTCCGAGGGGCCTTCCTCGTGCCGGGCCCCTCCTCGTGCCGGGCCCTTCCTCGTGCCGGGCCGCCCCGTGCCGGCCTCACGTCCGTCCCGCTGTCGGCTCAGCACCCGCCCCGCTGTCGGCTCAGCACCCGTCCCGCCATGATGGCGGGGTGCGCATCGAAGCCGTCCAGGGCGACATCACCACGCAGGACGTCGACGTCGTCGTCAACGCCGCCAACTCGTCGCTGCTCGGCGGCGGCGGGGTCGACGGCGCGATCCACGCGGCGGCCGGTCCGGAGCTCCTCGCCGCATGCCGCGAGCTCCGGAGCACCAGCCACCCGGACGGGCTGCCGCCCGGCGACGCGGTCGCCACCCCGGCGTTCCGGCTGCCCGCCCGCTGGGTCGTGCACACCGTCGGTCCCAACCTGCACGCCGGGCAGGACGACCCGACCGTGCTCGCGTCGTGCTTCGCGCGGTCGCTCGAGGTCGCCGTCGAGCTCGGGGCGCGGAGCATCGCGTTCCCCGCGATCAGCGCGGGGGTGTACGGGTGGGACGTCGCCGAGGTGGCGCGGATCGGGGTCGGCGTCGCCCGGCTGTGGGAGGGCAGCGTCGGGACGGGGGACGACGACCACCCGGGACCGCGCGGCGTCGAGCTGATCCGGTTCGTGCTGTTCTCGCCGGCGGCGCTCGCCGCGTTCGAGCGCGCGCTCGCCGACGGCCACGCGAGGAGCCACGGTGCCTGACCTGCTCCCGGCGCTCCCCACCGACGGCATGCGGCGCGTGCTGTGCGTCGTCGCGCACCCCGACGACGTCGAGTACGGCACGTCGTCGGCCGTCGCGGCCTGGACGGCGGCCGGGATCGACGTCGCGTACCTGCTGCTCACGCGCGGCGAGGCCGGCATGGACGCGTCGCCGCCGGACCGCACGGCGCAGGTGCGGACGCGCGAGCAGGTCGCGGGCGCCGCGGAGGTCGGCGTCACCGACGTCGTCTTCGCGGAGCACCCCGACGGGATGCTGGTGTACGGGCTCGACCTGCGCCGGGACATCGCGCGCCGGATCCGCGAGGTGCGGCCCGACACCGTCGTCACGGGGTCGTGGGAGATCGAGGGGTTCGTCGGGCTCAACCAGGCGGACCACCGGGCCGTCGGGCTCGCGACCGTCGACGCCGTCCGGGACGCCGGCAACCGGTGGGTGTTCGGCGAGCTGCTCGACGACGGCCTGGAGCCGTGGGAGGTCGCGCGGCTGCTCGTCGCGGGGGACTCGCGGCCGACGCACGGCGTCGACGTCGGGGGCGAGCCGCTGCGGCGCGGGATCGCGTCGCTCGACGCGCACGCCGAGTACCTCGCCGGCCTGCCCGGCCACCCCGCACCGGCCGACATGCTGCCGATGATCGCGGCGATGCAGGGGCGGGCCATGGGCGTCGAGCACGCCGTCCTGTTCCGCGTGCACGACCTGCAGGGTCCGCCGCCGTCGATCCGCGACGAGCTGGACCGCCAGGGGCGGACCCCGCAGGCCTGACGACGGACCCTGGAGGCCCGACGCGCACGCGTCGCACGCTCCGGCCCGGCGTGCGCGCCGGAACCCGCCGGAGCGCGCCGGTCAGGCGGCGTCGAGCTCCGCGATCTCCTCCGGGCCGAGGATGAGCTCGGCGGCCTGCAGCGAGTCACGGATGGTCTCGGGGCGGGACGCACCGGGGATCGGGATGACGACCGGCGCCTGCGCGAGCTCCCAGGCGAGCGTCACCTGCTGCGGGCTCACGTGGTGGGCGGCGGCGATGCGCGCGAACGCCGAGAACCGGTCGCCGAGCGCGCCCGCCTTCGAGATGCCGCCGAGCGGGCTCCACGGCAGGAACGCGATGCCGAGCTCGGCACACAGGTCGAGCTCCGGCTGCGACGAGCGGAACGCCGGCGAGTACTGGTTCTGCACCGACACGAGCCGCCCGCCGAGCACGTCCTGCGCCTCCCGGATCTGGTCGGGGTTCGCGTTGGAGATGCCGGCCATGCGGATCTTGCCCGCGTCGAGCAGCTCCACGAGGACGCCGACGGAGTCGGCGTACGGGACGGTGTTGTCGGGGCGGTGGAACTGGTAGAGCCCGATGGCGTCGACGCCGAGCCGCTTGAGCGACCCCTCGACGGCCTCCCGCAGGTGCGCGGGCGAGCCGTCGATCGTCCATGAGCCGTCGCCGGGGCGCAGGTGGCCGCCCTTCGTCGCGACGAGCACGTCCGAGGAGTCACCGCCCCACGTGCGCAGGGCCTCCGCGATGAGCTCCTCGTTGTGGCCGACCTCGCCCGCCAGCAGGTGGTAGGAGTCGGCGGTGTCGATGAGGGTGACGCCCGCGTCGAGGGCCGCGTGGATCGTCGCGATCGAGCGGGAGCGGTCCGGCCGGCCCTCGATGGACATCGGCATGCCGCCGAGCCCGATCGCGCTGACCTGGACGTCTCCGAGAGTGCGTGTCTGCATGGGGTCCATGACAACAAGGACGGGCGCGCACCGCATGCGGTGACGCGCCCGTCCTGGCCGACCGGGTCAGGCGTTGACGACCTCCGGCTCGGGCTTCGGGGCCGTGGGCAGCGCGGACGGGTCGGGACGCCTGGCCAGGCTGCTCGGCCACCACATCACCTTGCCGATGTCGAGGTTGAGCGCCGTGACCAGCACCGACCGGACGATGATCGTGTCGAGCAGCACGCCGAACGCGACCGCGAACCCGATCTCGGCGAACCCGACCAGCGGCAGCGTGCCCAGCACCGCGAACGTCCCGGCGAGCACCAGGCCGGCGGAGGTGATGACGCCGCCCGTCGCAGCGAGGCCGACCAGCGAGCCGCGGTGGTGGCCCACGCGGATCGCCTCCTCCCGCACGCGGGTCATGAGGAAGATGTTGTAGTCGATGCCCAGGGCGACCAGGAAGACGAAGACGAACAAGGGGAACGACGTGTCGGCGCCGGCGTACCCGAACAGGTGCTTGAACACGAGCGCGCTCACGCCGATCGCCGCGCCGAACGACAGCACGACCGTGCCGATCAGCACGAGCGGTGCCACGACGGCCCGCAGCAGGATCATCAGGATGAGGAACACCGCGATCAGGATGATCGGGATGATGATCGAGTTGTCGTGCGCGGACGCCCGCCGCACGTCGAGGGTCGTCGCGGACGCGCCGCCGACCTTCGCGTCGGCGTCCGGCACCGCGTGCAGCGCGTCCCGGGCGCGGTCGACGGTGTCGTAGGCCGCCTGGCTGTCCGGCGCGGACGTCAGGGTGCCCTCGACGTACGCGACGCCGTCCTTGACGACCGGCTCGGTGACGCTCGACGCCTCGATGCCGTCGACCTGCTTGAACGCGGCGACCACGGCGTCCGCCTCACCGGCGTTCGCGATGACGACCACCGGGGTCCCGGCGCCGCCCGCGAAGTGCTCGGCGAGCACCTTCTCGCCCTCGATCGACGGCTGCGTCGTGGTGAAGGAGTCCTCGTTGCTGAGGCCGACCGCGTTGAGCTGCGTGATGCCGAGGCACGCGACCAGCAGGATGCCGGCGGTGACGATCCACGTGCCGCGGGGGCGCTTCTCGATGCGGCTGCCGACGCGGGCCCAGAAGCCGTGCTCGGTGGGCTCGCGGTCGCCGACGTGCGGGGCGCGCGGCCAGAACACCCACCGGCCGCAGGTGACGAGCAGGGCGGGGAGCAGCGTGATCATGACGAGCAGCGCGACGACGATGCCGACGGCCGCGACCGGGCCGAGGCCCGCGGTGGAGTTCATCGTGGCGAACAGCAGGCAGAGCATGCCGACGGTGACGGTCGCGCCGCTCGCGATGATCGCGGGGCTCGCCCGGTGGAGCGCGACGGCCATGGCCTCGTGCCGGTCGGTGTGGTGCCGCAGCTCTTCCCGGTATCTCGCGACGAGCAGCAGCGCGTAGTCGGTCCCCGCGCCGAACACGAGCACGGTGAGGATGCCGGCGCTCTGCGCGTTGACCGTGAGGTCGTACCGGTCGGCGAGCACGTAGATGACGGCCTGCGACACGGTGAGGGCGACACCGGCGGAGACGAGCGGGAGCAGCCACAGGATCGGGCTGCGGTACGTGAGCAGCAGGATGACGATGACGACGGCGCCCGCGGCGTAGAGCAGCGTGCTGTCGATGCCCTCGAACGCGGCGGACGAGTCGGCGGCCTGCCCGGCGGGCCCGGTGACGTAGACCTGCATGCCACCCGCGCCGTCCTCCGCGGTGGCGCGCAGGTCGGCGACCGCGTCGGCGGCGAGGTTCCAGCCGTCCTTGCCGAGGTCGAGCGGCACGATGACCTGCGCGGCCTCGCCGTCCTCGGAGGGGACCGGCCCGATCACGTCGCCGTCGAGCGTGTCGAGCGACGAGAACTCGGCGACGTCGGTCTGGATGAGGGCGAGGTCGTCCTGCGTGAGGCCGCCGGGGCGGTCGTAGACGATGACCGCCGGGATCGTGTTCTCCGAGACGAACGTGCTCGCGACGTCGATGACCTCGGTGGACTCGGCGTCGCCGGGGAGCCAGGACTTGGCGTCGTTGTCCTGCGCGCTCGTGAGCTTGCCCGCGAGGGGGCCGAGCAGGGCGACGACGCCGAGCCAGAAGGCGATGACGACGAACTTCGCGTAGCGGTGCGTGATCCAGCCCGCGACCTTGGACATGACAAGACCTCTTGGGGGTGTCGACGACGACGGTGGAGTTGGCCGGCGAGGGTGAGGATGCACGTCGCGCGCCGGGCGAGACTTACGTTCCTCGGGGAGGTGCACCGTGGACCATCGGGGATACCCCCGAGTTTCCCCTCAGGGTGTGACCTGGGTCACCTAGGTGCCCTCAGGGAACTCTCAGGGAGTTGACCCAGGCGACAAATTCCCTGGTCACGGGCTCGTCGTCACGCGGGGAGTGGTCGCCCGTGACCGTCACCAGCGTGAGCGGACCGCCCACCGTGCCGAGGTGCAGGGCGAGGTCCTCGGGGGTGCCGAAGGGGTCTCTCAGGCCCGACACGGCCAGGACCGGCACCGCGATCTGCGGCAGGTGCTCGCCCCTGAGACGGTCAGGGCGGCCCGGCGGGTGCAGCGGGTACGACAGCAGCACGAGCCCCGCCGCCGGCAGGCCCTGCGCGACGGCCATCGAGCACATCCGCCCGCCGAACGACCGCCCGCCCAGCACCAGCCGGCCCGTGCCGACGCCGAGCTCGTCGGCGAACGCGGTCGCCTCCTCGACGACGCACGCGATCGCTGCCTCGGGCCGGTCCGGGCCGCGGCGGCCCGCGCGGCGGTTCGGGAAGTCGACGCGGCGGACCGGCAGGGGAGCGAGCGCGTCCTCGAGCGCGACGAGCGTCCGGTGGTCGCGGCTCGCGCCGGCTCCCGGCGTCAGC
>JAEWCA010000461.1 GCA_023390875.1 Actinomycetes bacterium | reverse complement strand
CGCCAGCGCGGGTCGCCAGCGCGGCCGTCGCCGCGGGTCGTCGCGGCCGCCGGTGCCGGACGTCGGCGCGGGTCGTCGACGACGGGCCTCAGCGTGGCGAGGAGTCCGCCGCGACCTCGAGCAGCAGGTCGGTGGCCTCGGGCTCCCCGACGCTGATCCGCACGCCGTCGCCGGCGAACGGCCGCACGAGCACGCCGGCCCGCGCGGACCGCTCCGCGAACGCGGACGACTGGTCCCCCAGGGCGAGCCAGACGAAGTTGGCCTGGCTGTCCGGCACCGTCCACCCCTGGGCCCGGAGCCCGTCGAGCAGCCGGGTGCGCTCGACGACGAGCTTGTCGACCCGCGTCATGAGCTCCCGCTCGGCCCGCAGCGACGCGAGGGCGGCGAGCTGCGCGACGTGCGAGACGCCGAACGGCGTCGACGCCATGCGGATGCCGGTCGCGAGCCGGGGCCGCGCGACCGCGTACCCCACGCGCAGACCGGCGAGCCCGTACGCCTTGGAGAACGTCCGGAGCAGCACCACGTTCGCGTGCTCGGCGAGCGCGGCGAGCCCGTCGGCGGCCTTCGGGTCGCGCACGAACTCGACGTACGCCTCGTCGAGCACGACGAGCACGTCCTTCGGCACGGACGCGAGCAGCTCCTCGAGCTCGTCGGCGTGCACCGCCGGGCCGGTCGGGTTGTTCGGCGTGCAGACCAGGATCACGCGCGTCCGCGGTGTCACGGCCGCCGCGAGCGCCGGCAGGTCGAGACGACCGTCGGCGCCGACCGGGACCGGGACGCCGACCGCGCCCGCGAGCGTGATGGCGATCGGGTACGCCTCGAACGAGCGCCACGGCATGACGACCTCGTCGCCGCTCTCGCACACCGCCTGCAGCACGTGCCCGAGCACCGCGACCGAGCCGCAGCCCGTGACGACCTGCTCGGGTGCGACCAGCAGCGACGCGGCGATCGCCTCGGTGAGCTCGGTCGCGAACATGTCCGGGTAGCGGTTGACGTCGACCGCGGCGTCCGCGACGGCTGCCACGACGGAGGGCAGCGGCGGGTACGGGTTCTCGTTCGACGACAGCTTGTACGCGGCCGCCCCGACCGGGACGCGGGCCCCGGGGACGTACGGCGGGAGGTCGGCGAAGGCCCGGCGGAGGGGGACGCGGCTCACCGGGACAGCATGCCATCCCACCGGCACGGCCCTCGGTGCGCCCGGCAGCCGGCGCGCGCTGCGTGACGTGCGGCGCACCGAGCCGCCGCCTGCCGGTCCGCGAGGGCCCGTGGCAGGATCGCGGGATGGCTTTCGTCCTGCGCGTGCTCATCAACGGCGTCGCGATCTGGCTCGCGACGCTCGTGCTGTCCGGGCTCGAGATCGTGGGCGGCGACTCGAACTGGGAGACGTTCGCGATCATCCTGCTGATCGCGCTCGTGTTCGGGCTCGTCAACGCGATCGTCAAGCCGATCGTGGCGTTCATCTCGATCCCGCTGTACATCCTCACGCTCGGCCTGTTCACGCTCGTCGTGAACGCACTGATGCTGATGCTCACGGCCTGGATCACGGAGCAGACGTCCTGGGGCCTGCGCATCGACAACTTCGGTACCGCCGTGCTCGGCGCGCTGATCATCTCCGTCGTGAGCTTCGTGCTGTCGGTGCTGATCCCCGAGAGCCGCGACTGACCCTCCCCGGCGCGGCGTGGTGACGTCCTGACGCTGGCCCGCTCAGCCCGCTCAGCCCGCTCGACCCGCTCAGCCCGCTCATGCCGGGTCCGCCACGGGTGCGGGCCGGATCGTCGGGGGACGAGGCAGACCGGTCGCGGGGTCCGTCCCGACGACGTCGGCGGCCCGGGTGGCCTGGTACTGGAACGTGACCGACGTCGTCCCCTGCGGCCCGAGCACCTCGCCGAGGGCCTCGTCGAACGCACGCAGCGACGGGTTCCCGGCCATCGCGCGCCGGGCGCCGTCGACCGTCTCGACGTACTCGGTGAGCGCGTGCGACTCGCCGGGGGCCGGAACGCCGCCGTCCGCGGCGGGCGCGAGCCGACGGCGCAGGACCACCGCGTCACCGGTCGGCCGGTCGGGCTGGCCGTCGGTCTGCGGCACGACGTCCTCGCCGTGCCGGACGTGCAGGGCCGCGACGCCGGCCGGGATCTTCGCCGGGATGTCGGGCGACCCGGCGGTGACGACGGCCCGCACGTCGAACAGCCCGACGGTCGCCGCGGCGACCTTCATGGCCACCATGCCGCCCTGGCTGTGACCGGCCAGCACGACCGGCTCGTCGGGCGGGACACCCGCCTGGCGCATGGCTGCGATCACGGCGGTCGACATGTCGTCGGGGAGGCCGGCCATGAGCCGCAGGTTGGTCGTGAGGTCGGTGGGGGCGTCGGCGCCGCGCGCCCACGTCTCGGTGCCGGGGATCTCGACGACCCAGCTGCGTGACCCGTCGGGGTGGTCGAGTCGCTGCACGGTGACGGCGCCGTCGGGCGTCCCCGGCAGGCCGCCGTGCTGCGGGCTGTACGTGTCGCGGACGTTCCGCAGCAGGTCGGCTGCGTCGCGTGGCGTCGGCAGCTGCGGCGGGCGGTCGCGGGGCAGCACGATCGTCGGGCGTGCGGCCGGCAGCGCGCTCGCGAGGAGCCTCGCGACGACCGGCACCGCGTCGCGTCCGTGGAGCCCGAGCGGATCCGCGAGGGCCAGCAGGTACTGCGCGAGGACGTCGAGCGCGATCTCCGTGCGGCCGTCGGCGAGCATCCGCGCGGGCGCGTCGGCCAGGTCGCGCTCGAGCGCACGGGCCATGGCACCGGGGTCGTCCTCGTGCAGGGCCGCCAGGACACCGTGCAGCACCGCGCCGTCCCGCAG
>JAEWCA010000430.1 GCA_023390875.1 Actinomycetes bacterium | reverse complement strand
ACGGTGACCCCGACCGTGACCCCCACGCCCACACCCACGCCCACGCCGACGCCGACCCCCACGCCGACACCGACGCCGACCACCGCGTCGAGCTTCTACGTCGACACCAAGACGCAGGCGTACGCGGCCTGGCAGTCCGCGACCGGCACCAACAAGGACCTGCTCGCGAAGATCGCCCTCAACCCGGCGTCGTACTGGGTCGGCAACTGGGCCGACGCGAGCCACGCGCAGGCCGAGGTCGCCGACTACACGAGCCGCGCGCAGGCCGCCGGCAAGACCGGCATCATCACCGTCTACGCCATCCCGGGCCGTGACTGCGGCAACTACTCGAGCGGCGGTGTCTCGACGAGCGAGTACGCGCAGTGGATCGACACGATCGCGCGGGGCATCAAGGGCAACCCGTACGTCATCCTCGAGCCCGACGCCCTCGCCCAGCTCGGCGACTGCAGCGGCCAGGGCGACCGGGTCGGCTTCCTGCAGTATGCGGCGAAGTCGCTGACCCTCGCGGGCGGCCGCGTGTTCATCGACGCGGGCCACTCGTCGTGGCTCTCGGTCGACACCGCGGTGAGCCGCCTCAACCAGGTCGGCTTCCAGTACGCCGTCGGGTTCGCGCTCAACACGTCGAACTACCAGACCACCGAGGCCTCCAAGTCCTACGGCCAGCAGATCAGCCAGCGGCTCGGCGGCAAGAAGTTCGTCATCGACACGTCGCGCAACGGCAACGGCTCGAACGGCGAGTGGTGCAACCCGCGGGGTCGCGCGCTCGGTGAGCGGTCCACGGTCGTGAACGACGGCTCCGGCCTCGAGGCCCTCCTGTGGGTCAAGCTGCCCGGCGAGTCCGACGGCACCTGCAACGGCGGCCCGGCCGCCGGCCAGTGGTACAACGACATCGCCCTGGAGCTCGCGCGCAACGCGAAGTGGTGACACCACCCCTCTAGGGCCCCGACTGCCGCGGGCCCGCGGACGAGCCACGACGCCGTCCGCGGGCCTGCGGTTTCCATGTCCGGACCGGCACGCACGACCAGCCCTGCGCATGCCGGCGCCGACACAATGGGGTCATGCCCCCACGTCGCCGCACCGAGCCGTCCGACGGGCGCGCCGCGCTGAGCACCTGGCGCGCCGCGCCCGACGACGTCCCCGTCGCCGCCCGTCGCACGGCCGTGCGCTTCACGCTCGAGGAGCTCGCCGAGGTCGCTCCCGGCAACGCCGTCGAGGTCCGCGTCCCGCCCGACGGTGCCGTGCAGGCCGTCGAGGGTCCTCGTCACACCCGCGGCACCCCGCCCAACGTCGTCGAGACCGACCCGCAGACGTGGCTCCAGCTCGCGACCGGCAGCCTGACGTGGGACGACGCGGTGGCGGCCGGCCGGGTCCGGGCCTCGGGGGAGCGCGCCGACCTGCGCGACTGGCTGCCGCTCCAGGCCGCCCGGCAGCGTCCCTGACCTCCGGCCCGACGAGGGTGCACGCGGCGCTGACCTAGGATCACGGGGTGTCGTCGACCGAGCCCACCACGCCCGCGCAGCCGGACGAGGCCCCCGCACGGGTGGACGCCTCCGAGCCCGTCCCGGCTCCCGAGCCGGGCGAGACCCTCGAGCCCGTCGAGGCCCCCGAGCCCGTCGACGCGCCCGAGCCGACGGAGGCCGAGCTGATCCGCGAGGCGCAGCCTGCCACCGTCCGGCACGCCCCGAAGTTCGGCGCGTTCATCACCGCGGGCGCGCTCGTCGGCATCGTCGTCGCGCTCGTGCTCACCCAGGTGGTCCAGCCCGACGTGCCGCGCGTCGCCGACGGGTCGGGCTTCCTGCCGTTCCTCGACGGCGAGAACGCGGTCCGCACGGTCATGGCGGTCACGGGGGCGGTGGTCGGCGGCTTCCTCGGCGGTCTCCTGGCCGTCGTCGCGGACCGCCGCAGCGTGCGCCGCGCCCGTCGCGCGGACTGATCCCGCAGCCCGCCGCCGCGGCGTCCGGTTCCTCCCGCTCCGCCGGGGACGGTGTCCGGACCTCGGGCCGTCCGCGGCGCCACCCGGGCCGTGTGCGACCATAGGCACGTGGCACCCCGCGCAGACGGACGTCTGAACCACGATCTCCTTCCGAACGAAAAGGGCCCCCAGGACGCCTGCGGCGTCTTCGGTGTGTGGGCTCCCGGCGAAGAAGTCGCCAAGCTCGCGTACTTCGGCCTCTACGCCCTGCAGCACCGCGGGCAGGAGTCGGCCGGCATCGCGACGTCGAACGGCCAGCAGCTCCTGGTCTACAAGGACATGGGGCTCGTGTCGCAGGTCTTCGACGAGACCGCGCTCAACGCGCTGCAGGGGCACATCGCCATCGGCCACGCCCGGTACTCGACCACCGGCGGGTCCACCTGGGAGAACGCGCAGCCGACGCTCGGCCCGACGGCCGCCGGCACCGTCGCGCTCGGCCACAACGGCAACCTCACCAACACCGCCGAGCTCGTCGACCTCGTCGCCGAGCGGTACGGCAGCCAGCGCCGCGGCGAGCTCGCGCGCGGCAACACCACCGACACGGCGCTCGTCACCGCGCTGCTCGCGGGCGACCCCGACCACACGCTCGAGGCCACGGCGCTCGAGGTCCTCCCGCGCCTGCGCGGCGCGTTCAGCCTCGTCTTCATGGACGAGACCACGCTCTACGCCGCGCGCGACCCGCAGGGCGTGCGCCCGCTCGTCCTCGGCCGCCTCGAGCGCGGCTGGGTCGTGGCGAGCGAGACGCCCGCGCTCGACATCGTCGGTGCGTCGTTCGTCCGCGAGATCGAGCCGGGCGAGTTCATCGCGATCGACGCCGACGGCCTGCGGTCCACCCGGTTCGCCGAGGTCGACCGGGCCGGCTGCATCTTCGAGTACGTGTACCTGGCCCGCCCGGACACCACGATCGCCGGTCGCTCGGTGCACGCCGCGCGCGTCGCGATGGGCCGCCGCCTCGCCGTCGAGCACCCGGTCGACGCCGACCTCGTCATCCCCGTGCCGGAGTCGGGCACGCCCGCGGCCGTCGGCTACGCGACCGAGTCGGGCATCCCGTTCGGCCAGGGCCTGACGAAGAACGCGTACGTCGGCCGCACGTTCATCCAGCCGTCGCAGACGCTGCGGCAGCTCGGCATCCGGCTCAAGCTCAACCCGCTGCGCGAGGTCATCCGCGGCAAGCGGCTCGTGGTCGTCGACGACTCGATCGTGCGCGGCAACACCCAGCGCGCGCTCATCCGCATGCTGCGCGAGGCCGGCGCCGCCGAGGTGCACGTCCGGATCAGCTCGCCGCCCGTGAAGTGGCCGTGCTTCTACGGCATCGACTTCGCCTCGCGCGCCGAGCTCATCGCGAACGGGCTGTCGGCCGACGAGATCGCCGCGTCGCTCGGCGCGGACTCGCTCGGCTACATCTCCGAGGAGGGCCTGGTCGAGGCCACCGAGCAGCCCGCGTCCCAGCTGTGCACCGCCTGCTTCTCCGGCCGCTACCCCATCGAGCTGCCGCCCGCCGACCGGCTCGGCAAGCACCTCCTCGAGCAGAACGAGCTCCCGCTCGGCGCGCCCGAGGACGGGCTGCTGACCATCGTCCCGACTGCCGGCGGCGCGACCGCCCTGGAGCACCCGTGACCGACGCGCAGATCACGTACGCCACCGCGGGCGTCGACACCGAGGCGGGCGACAAGGCCGTCGAGCTCATGAAGCACGCGGTTCTTGCGACGCACGGTCCGCAGGTCCTCGGCGGGGTCGGTGGCTTCGCCGGCCTGTACGACGCGACCGAGCTCACCCGGTACCGCCGGCCGCTGCTCGCGACGTCGACCGACGGCGTCGGCACCAAGGTCGCCATCGCGCAGGCCCTCGACGTCCACGACACCATCGGGTTCGACCTGGTGGGCATGGTCGTCGACGACATCGTCGTGGTCGGCGCCAAGCCGCTGTTCATGACGGACTACATCGCGTGCGGCAAGGTCGTGCCGGAGCGGATCGCCGACGTGGTGCGGGGGATCGCGGCCGCCTGCTCGGTCGCCGGCACCGCGCTCGTCGGCGGCGAGACCGCCGAGCACCCCGCGCTGCTCGGGCCAGACGAGTACGACGTGGCCGGTGCCGCGACGGGTGTCGTCGAGGCCGACGAGCTGCTGGGTCCGGACCGCGTCCGCGCCGGCGACGTGCTCGTAGCGCTCGGGTCGAGCGGCCTGCACTCCAACGGCTACTCGCTCGTCCGGGCCGTCGTCCGCTCCGCCGGCTGGGGCCTCGACCGGCACGTCGACGAGCTCGGCCGCACCCTCGGGGAGGAGCTCCTCGAGCCCACCCGCGTGTACGCGAGCGACGTCCTCGCCCTCGTCGAGCGCGCCGGCGTCACCGGCATCCACGCGTTCAGCCACGTGACCGGCGGGGGACTCGCGTCCAACGTCGCGCGCGTGCTGCCGACCGGCCTCGTCGCCGACGTCGACCGCGGCGGGTGGCAGCTGCCGCCCGTGTTCTCGCTCGTCCAGCGCCTCGGTCAGGTGCCGTGGCACGACCTCGAGGGGACCCTGAACCTCGGGGTCGGCATGGTCGCGATCGTCGCCGCCGACGCGGTCGACGGCGTCCTCGCGCACGCCACCGAGCTGGGGCTGCCCGCCTGGGTGCTCGGCTCCGTCCGGGACACCGACCCGGTCGCCGACGTCGTCGGTGCGCCCGGGTTCGTCGCCGGCACCAAGGGCGTGCACGGCGGGGCCGTCCGGCTCACCGGGTCGTACCGCGTCTGACCACGTCGTGCCGCGCCGGGTCCAGTCGTACCCCGGACCGGGTCGTGTCGCGCCGGACGAGTCGTACGTGGGCCCGGGTCGTCACGCGCAGGACCGGGTGCTCGGGCTGAGCGCCGGCGACCGAGGGGCGGCGCGACCGGTCGGGGACGACATCGACGCCCGTCGTTCGCCTGAGCGGCTACGGCGGGCGTCGGTCGGCGCACGAGCGAGAACACGCGAGATCACGGTGCCGAGACGCCCGGGCCGGCGGTCCGGATCGTGGCCGGCCGGACCGCGCAGCGGGACGGTCAGCGCGCGACGAGCCGGTCAGTCGTCGTCGGACCAGCGACGGTAGTCGTCGTCCTCGTCATCGGTGTCGACCGCAGCGCCTCCACGGCGGCTGTCGGTACCGAGGTCGTTGTGGCCATGCGACCCGAGCTCCTGCTCCAGGGCTCGGTAGTTGGTCTCCGGGCTGAAGTACTTCAGCTCCCGGGCCACCTTCGTCTGCTTAGCCTTCTGACGGCCGCGCCCCATGGCATCGACCCCCTCTTACGTGGATGCGGGGCGGCTCCGTGCTGACACGTGCGGCCCCGGGGTGCTGATTCGTCTCTTCGCGGTGCAACGGTACATGGTCCTCTGGCATTCCGACCACTTGCGCCGTCGCGACTCTCGTCACGGTTCGGCTTCACGGAGAACGTGTCGCAGGGGGCGACTGGAACCATTTGTCGGGTTTAGGCTGACAGTGCGGTCAGGGACTTGCTCCAGGCACGGGGCCGGTGGACGTCATGTGAAGGTTCACCTGTCACACCGTGTCCTGGAATGCGGCTTCTGTTCCGTTCGTTCATGCTAGGTGCCTGACACAGGAGTAGAGGGCACGACGTCCTCAGCATCACCCGCTCGACCCCGGTTCCACCCGCTCCAGTCGTGGTCGGAGTGTCCCGACAGAAACTCGGGCGCACCCTCGGCCGCACGCTCGCCAGGAGGCAAGCTGATGACTACGCATCCCGCAGAGTCCGAGACCCTGCTCACGCCGTCCGAGGTCGCGACGCTGTTCCGCGTCGACCCCAAGACCGTCACCCGTTGGGCGAAGGCCGGCAAGCTGTCGTCGATCAGGACGCTCGGAGGGCATCGCCGCTACCGCGAGTCCGAGGTGCGGGATCTGCTGAACGGCGTCCCGCAGCCGCAGCGTCCCGCGGACGACTGAGCCTTCCTCACGTCGCGACCCTCGGGTCGCGGGCAGAACGTCGGTGCCTGGCACCGGCGTTCTTGCGTGCGCGCGCCCCGGTGTGCCGGCGCCCGACCCCCGCAGCGTGGCGGGGGGCGGCTACCGGCCCGGCCGGCTGACGGCCGCCTCGCCTGAGCCGGCGGACGACCACGGGTCGCCCGGCGGGAGCCGAGACCAGTCGCTCGGCGGGAGACGAGACCAGTCGCTCGGCGGGAGACGAGACCAGTCACCCGGCGGGGGACGAGACCAGTCACCCGGCGCGAGCCGAGACCGGTCACCCGGCGGGAGCGGGGGCCAGTCGTGGGTCGCTCCGCGCTCAGCCGCCTGGCAGCTCGGGCGCGCGCCGTGGTGCGGTGCGCGCCCGATGCGGATCAGTCGTGCGAGCGCAGCCGGGCCGCGACGAGCAGCGCGACCACCGCCACCGCACCTCCGATGACCATGCGCGCCCGGGTGCGGGCCTTCGGGTCGGCGTCGGAGCTCACGGCGTCCTTGAAGAGCTGCTTGCCGCTGCCGACCGCCTTCGAGGCCTGCACGCGCGGGTCGAGCGCGTCCGTGAGCTCGTCGACCGTCGACGCGAGGCGTGCCCGGGTCGCGGCCACCTCGGCCTCGAGCTCGAGGATGCGCGGCGTGGTGAACGGCGGCGGCGACGGCTTGTCGGTCGCGGCCTTGTCGTCGCCCGCCCGGGTGGTGTCCTGCGGCTTGTCGGCGCTCATGACGTGATCCCTGCCTTCACGGCGTCGATGTCCTGCTGCACGTTCTCGATCGCGCGCGCCGGCTTGGGCGGCGACCCCTTCTTCAGCCGGTTCACGCCGACCAGTGCGAGCACCACGACGACCAGCAGCAGCGCGGCCGTCACGACGAGCGCGGCGAGCCAGGGCGCCCACACGGTGCACAGGGCGAGGATGGCGGTGGCGATCGCGGCGGCGAGCAGGTAGAGCGCGAGGAGGCCCGCGGCGCCGAGCAGCCCGGCGCCGACGCCGAGCTGCTGCGCCCGCCCGGTGATCTCCTCCTTGGCCAGGTCGATCTCGGCGCGCACCAGGCGTGAGGTCAGCTCGCTGACCTCGCTCACCAGCTCGCCTACCGACTTGCCGCCGCCCGGTGGCGTGGACTGCGTGGACATCGTGACGACCCTCCGCTCGTCGCTCGGACTCTCAGTGTGCTGGTGGGCTGCGGCGGACGCGATCCGAGTGGGGGTGACGACGCCCGACGCGCTGGCCGGTGGGCCGCTCGGGGACCCCCGGGCGTCAGTCGGCCCAGGGGTGGACCTGCTCGCCGGCGGGGTGGAGGGGCTCGCGAGCGCGGACGACCGACATGGGCGTCGGCTCGGGCAGGTGGCGTCGGCCCCAGGCGGCGAGGCCCGCGGCGACGAGGATGAGCGCCGCTCCGACGAGGAGGGCCGAGAGCCACGGCTCGAGGACGTGCGACAGGCCGAGCACGGCGGCGGTGGTGAACAGCGCGAGGCCGAAGACGGTGAGCAGCAGCGCCGCGGCGAACGCGATCGCCGACGGACGGATCTCGACGGCCCGCTTGCGGACGCTCGCGCCGACCGCGTCGATCTCGGCCTGGACCGCCTCGCGGACCCGGTCCTCGGCGTTCTCGATCTTCTCGCGCGCCAGCTCGGCGATCGGCTCGGTGAAGCGGTCGAAGAAGCGGTGGCGCGGGCGATCGGGCCCGGACGAGCTGCTCACGGGAGGTCCTCCGTCGGCTGGCGTGACATGCGGTGCGACCAGCCTAGGCGTCCTGGTGGGAGCGTCGTGGCACGTCCGGCGAGGTCGTCCCGCGGGTGCGTCGGGCCGTCCGGCGAGGTTGTCCCGCGGGTACGTCGGGCCAGGTCCGGGGGCGAGGTCGGACGGCGTGCTCGTCGGGCGCGCCTGCGGTCGACGTCGGGCCCCGAGACGCGAAGAACCCCCGGTCGCCCGGGGGTTCTTGGGTGGTGGCTCCGACCGGTGTCGATCCGGTGACCTCACGATTTTCAGTCGTGCGCTCTACCAACTGAGCTACAGAGCCTTGGAACGAGAACGCCGGTCCGAAGACCGGCGCTTCGAGCGACCCCGACGGGACTTGAACCCGCGACCTCCGCCGTGACAGGGCGGCGCGCTAACCAACTGCGCTACGGGGCCTCGTGTACTGCTGCACTGCGAGACCGTGGTGCTGAACTGCTGTGTTGCTGTCCTTCTTACTGCTGAACTGCTCGTACCCCCAACGGGATTCGAACCCGTGCTACCGCCGTGAAAGGGCGGGGTCCTAGGCCGCTAGACGATGGGGGCGAGTCCCGCCCCTGACGTCGAGGCGCCGGATGACCGGTGACGAGCATACGGGGTGTCGGGCCCGATCTCCAAAGTGAGGCCCTGTGGGCCGGCGCACACCGGTGAAACCTGGGCCGTGAGCAGGCAGGATGGTCGCGTGGTGGAGATGACGAGGGCCGAGTTCGAGGACGCCGTGCGCGACGCGCTCGACGAGATCCCGGCCGAGCTCGCCGCGATGATGGACAACGTGGTGGTGCTCGTCGAGGACGAGGTCCCGCCCGGCGAGGAGGAGCTCCTCGGGCTCTACGAGGGGACGCCGCTCACCGAGCGCGGGGAGTTCTGGGCGGCCGGGTCGCTGCCGGACCGCATCACGATCTTCCGCAAGCCCACGCTCGCGATCTGCGACGACCGGGACGACGTCGTCGAGGAGGTCGCGGTGACCGTCGTGCACGAGATCGCGCACCACTTCGGCATCGACGACGCCCGCCTGCACGAGCTCGGCTGGGGCTGAGCGCGCCGCCCCGTGCTGCGACCCGGGACGCGTCGGTGGTGCACGTTAGGGTCGGCCGCATGGTCGCCGTCGGTGTCGTGCTGCTGCCCGAGGATCGCTGGTCGCAGGCGCGTGCGCGCTGGCGGCAGGTCGAGGAGTGGGGTTTCGACCACGCCTGGACCTACGACCACCTCGCGTGGCGGACGCTCGCGGACGGGCCGTGGTTCGCGACGGTCCCGCTGCTCGCCGCCGCGGCGGCCGTGACGGAGCGCATCGGGCTCGGCACGTTCGTGGCGTCGCCGAACTTCCGGCACCCGGTGCCGTTCGCCAAGGACGTCATGGGCCTCGACGACGTGAGCGAGGGGCGGTTCCTGCTGGGCATCGGCGCAGGTGGGGAGGGGTTCGACGCGTCCGTCACCGGTCCCGCACCGACGCGCGGCGAGCGGACGCGGCGCTTCGAGGAGTTCGTCGAGCTGCTCGACGAGCTGCTCACGCAGCCCGTCACGACCCGGCACGGCGAGGTCTACACGGCCGACGACGCGCGGATGATCCCCGGCACGCTCGCGCGCCCCCGGACACCGTTCCTCGTCGCTGCGGCCGGCCCCCGCACGATGCGGCTCGCCGCCCGGTTCGGTCAGGGCTGGATCACGTACGGGCCGAGCTACGCGACCGAGGACGTCCCTGCCGACGCGGACCTCGCCCAGGAGCAGTGGTGGACGGGGCTGGCCGAGGAGTCGGAGCGGATGGACGCCGCCGAGGCGGGCGAAGGGCGCGCCGAGCCGCTGCGCCGGGTGCTGAGCCTCGACGGGGCTCCGATCTTCTCGCTGGCCTCGCTCGACCTCGCGGTCGAGGGCGTCGAGCGTGCGGCGGCGCTGGGGTTCACCGACGTGGTGGTCCACTGGCCTCGCCCGGACGGGATCTACGCCGGGCAGGAGTCGGTGCTCGCGGCGTTCGCCGGACGGCTGACGGAGCTTCAGGCGCTGCCGGTCGCCACGCGCTGAGACCGGCTCGGCGGGAGACCGTCTCCTGGCCCGTCGACGAGGTGCACGCCGGCCAGGTTGCGCCGTGGGCCACCGCCACCGGGGCGTCAGTGGGCCCCGCGGGCCTGCCAGGCGGTCGCGACCATCTCGGCGAGCGTGTACGTCATGCGCCAGCCCAGGTCGCGCGCGGCGAGCTCTCCGGACGCGACGATGCGGGCGGGGTCGCCGGGGCGGCGCGGCGCGAGCTCGGGCTCGAACGCGATGCCCGTCGACTGCGCCATCGCCGTCATGATCTGCCGGACGGAGACGCCGTCGCCCGAGCCGAGGTTGTAGACGGGCTCGAGCTGCCCGCCGTCGGCCAGCACGCGCGCGGCGGCCACGTGCGCGTCAGCGAGGTCGGCGACGTGGATGTAGTCGCGCACGCACGTGCCGTCGGGTGTCGGGTAGTCCGTGCCGTTGATGCGCGGCGTGCGGCCCTCGGCGAGCGCGTCGAGCACGAGCGGGAAGAGGTTGTGCGGGCTCGTGTCGTACAGCTCGGGGGTGCCGGAGCCGACGACGTTGAAGTACCGCAGCGACGTGTGCCGCAGACCGGTCGCACGGCCCTGGTCCCGCAGCAGCCACTCGCCGATGAGCTTGGACTCGCCGTACGGCGACTCCGGACGGGTGGCGGTGGTCTCGGTGACGAGGTCGACGTCCGGCGTGCCGTACACCGCGGCGGACGACGAGAAGACGATCGCGTCGACGCCCTGGGAAGCCATGGCCTCGAGCAGGTGCGCGGTGCCGGTGACGTTCTGGTCGTACGTGTGCAGCGGGCGGTCGACCGAGACGCCCGCGTACTTGAACCCCGCGAGATGCACGACGCCGACGACGCCGTGCGTCGCCAGGGTGTCCGCGACGAGGTCGGTGTCGAGGATCGAGCCCTCGACGAGGGGGACGTCCGCGGGGACGAACTCCTTGTGTCCGCTCGACAGGTCGTCGAGGACGACGGTCCCGAGCCCGACCTGCGCGAACGCCCGCACCACGTGCGACCCGATGTACCCCGCCCCGCCAGTGACCAGCCACGTCATGGTGTCGAGCCTACCGAGGCGTCCAGGGTGGTGCGGTCGACCGCCGGCGACGGCAGCTCGGGCAGGTCGGCGTCCGCGTCGAAGCAGGGGGCGCGCAGCTGCGTGAGCGTGGCCCAGCCGCGGGCGAGCAGGCCTGCGTCGGTGTCGGGCTCGCGTGTGATCTCGACGTCCGCGTACGTGAGCTGGAGGTTGCCGTGCTCGACCTCGTGGACGCGGGCCTGGACGGCGCCGAACGACGCGAGCGGGGCCTTGCGCAGGCCGCGGACCTCGTCGGCCGGGCGGTCGGGGACGTTGAGGTTGAGCACCCGGTTGCGCTCGCCGTGCGCGACCAGCCAGTCGAGCACCGGGCGGGCGAACCAGCCGGCGGTCTCCCAGTGGCGCGGGTCCTGCTCGGCGATCGACACGGCCAGGCCGGGGATGTCGTGCGTGGCCGCCGACAGGGCCGCGCCGACCGTGCCGGAGTGCAGCACCGCGTGGCCGGTGTTCGCGCCCCGGTTGACGCCCGACAGGACGAGGTCGGGTTTCGGGCCGAACCCGCCGTAGGCGGCGACGAACGCGATCAGGCCCGGCGCGGCGCGGACCGCGAACGACGTGACGCCGTCGGGCAGTCCCGGCGAGGGGCGCGCCTCGACCATGAGGCGGCCGTCCTTCTCGGCCCCGAGCAGCGACGCGCTCGCGCCGGACGACTCGCGCTGCGGTGCGGCGACGACCACGTCGTGACCCGCGTCGAGCGCGACCCGGGCGAGCACCGTGAGGCCGGGGGAGTCGATGCCGTCGTCGTTCGTCACGAGCACGCGCATGGACCCATCCGACCGTCCGTGCCGCGCGGGCGCCACCCGAGGGCCGCGGCGTCAGCCGGACACGTCCTCCAGCGACCGCACGTCGACGCGGCGGGCGAAGCGCTCGATCTGCTCGCGCCGGCCCGTGCCGAGGCCGCGACGGGTCACGTTGAGGGCCCCCGCGGCGGCGCCGAGGCGGACCGACTCCTCGAGCGGGAGCCCGCGGCCGAGGCCGACCGCGATGCCCGCCGTCATCGAGTCCCCGGCGCCCCGGTGGTCGACGACCGTGATGGGCGGGGGATGCACGGTGCGGACGTCGTCGGCGGTCACGATGAGGCCCGCGTCGCCGGCCCGGGAGACGACGACCGACCCCAGGCAACCGCCCGGCCGGTCGGCGGCCGCGCCCGCGCGGTCCGCGCGGCTGCGGCCGAGGAGCGCCCGTGCCCCGCGCACCAGGTCGGCGGTGGTGTCGCCCGCGACGAAGCCGCCCTCGACGAGCTCCTCGTGGCTGATCTTGAGCACGGTGCCGCCGGCCTGCGCGAACGCGGCGGCCGCCCGGCCCGACAGGTCGCCGACCACCGTGCGGCCCGCGGCGCGCAGGTCGCGTGCGAGACGGCCGAGCACGGCAGCGGGCAGCACCGACGGCGGGTCGGCTCCCGTGAGCACCGTGACGTCGGCGTCCATCGCCTCGACCAGGACGGTGCCGTAGAGGTCGTCGAGCTCGTGCCGGTCGAGGGAGTGCGGCGGCGTCTGGGCGATCTCCCGCCGGTCGCCCTCACGCCGGTCGTGCACGTAGGCGCCGTTGCCGCCCGAGTACTGGGTGGGCCGCACCCGGAGCCGCTCGACCTCGGCGAGGTGCGCGAGGACCGTGCCGATCTCGCCGCCGAACGGCCCGCACACGACGACCTCGGCGCCGAGCGAGACCGCCATCCGGCCGACCCACAAGCCCTGGCCGCCCGCGTGCACGTGGACCTCGGGGTGCGAGTCCTCGCTGCTCGGCGCCTCGATCGTGACCGTGAGCCAGGGTGTCGCGGCGAGGACGCACACGCGCGGGGCACGGCCCTCGTCGGGCGTGCCCGGTGTCGTGGCCGGGGCGGTGTCGGGCGTCGTCGGCGCGGCCGGCATGCGTCGAGTGTGAGGCCCGTGGCGTCCGGGCGCGCGGCGACCCGGCCCGCCCGGGGGACGGGTGCGGGCCCTGTCTCTTATAAC
>JAEWCA010000410.1 GCA_023390875.1 Actinomycetes bacterium | reverse complement strand
CTCGTCGCGAGGCCGATCGCGGTGACGCGGTGACGCTGGTCGCCGCTGAGCTTGATGAGGTTGACGAGCACCTGGGCGACGCCGACCGAGATGATCATGAAGATGAGCGCGGCGACGGCGACCTCGATGATCGAGATGCCCTCATCCGTACGCGCACCGGCGCCGATGCGCCGCATGAGCGACACACGCTGCTGCTTCATCTCCGCCCCCCTCGGATGGATGATCTACGAGTGTGGGCGGGTGGAACGCCGTCGGCATTCCACCCGCCCGGTGGTACTAGCTAGCTCACGGAGCCGGCGTCAGCACACCCGCGGCGCAGGTGCCCTTGACGGCGCCCGAGCTGTCGCTCGCGGCGTACGTGGTCGCGAAGCCGGCGTCGGCGGTCGGGGTGACCTGGACGCAGAAGCCGCCCGTTCCGGTCTTCGACAGGACGACGCTCGCGGTGTACTCACCCGCGGTGGCGCCGTACTTGGCGTCCAGGGTGCTCACGTCACCGTCGGCGGGCAGGTCGCCCGTCTCGGTCTGGTAGGCGATGACGGCGATCTTGGCGTTGGTCGCGTCGGTCTGCAGGCTCGACTCCTTGGCGGAGTTCTGGATGCCCATGTAGACGGGGATCGCGATCGCGGCGAGGACGCCGATGATGATGACGACGACGAGGAGCTCGATGAGGGTGAAGCCCTCGTCCTTCTTCGCGAGCTCCGCGCGCTTGGCCCCGAGGGCCTTCATGATGCGAGTCATGTGCTTGTCCATTTCCACTTGATTGTTATGGTTCGCGAGCCGTCCCCCCCTACGGTTCTGACTCGACGCTTTGATGCTTGCGGGTGCATTCCCCGGGCGGTATCCCGCGACCGGGGGTCACATCCTCAGCCCCCGACCGTGTTCACCATCGAGAAGATCGGCATGTACAGGGCCACGACCATGCCGCCGACGACCACGCCCAGGAAGGCGATGAGCAGCGGCTCGATGATCGAGGTGAGCGATTCCGTGGTGGCCTTCACCTCGTCGTCGTAGAAGTCGGCGACCTTCGAGAGCATGGTGTCGAGCGCCCCCGAGTCCTCGCCGACGGCGATCATCTGAGCCGCCATCGGTGGGAAGACTTTCTCTTCCGCGAGCGGGCCGGAGAGCGACTTCCCGACGCGCACGTTGTTCGCGACGTTGTTCGCGGCCTGCTGGATGACCCAGTTGCCGGATGCCTCGCCGACGATGGATAGCGCTTGCAGGATGGGCACGCCGGCCTTGACCATGTCGGCAAGGTTGCGGCAGAAGCGAGTGACGGCGATCTTGCCGATGAGCGAGCCGAAGATGGGCAGCTTGAGCTTGAGCGGATCGACGCGACTTCGCACCTTCTCGGTGTGCTTGTTGGCGTTCCACCACAGGCTGAACGCGATGCCGCCGACGAGCAGCACGGGCACCACGACCACCATCGAGTTGCTGAGCCAGACGAGCATCTGCGTCGGCAACGGCAGCTCGGAGCCCGCGCTCTCGAACATCTCCTCGAAGATCGGCACGATGAAGACGAGCATGATGATGACCGCGATGATCGACATCGCGAGCACCATGACCGGGTAGGTCATCGCCGACTTGATCTGGTCGCGGAGCTTCGCCTCCTTCTCGTAGTTGAGCGCGATCGTATTGAGGGCCCCGTCGAGGAAGCCGCCGATCTCGCCCGCGCGCACCATGCTGATCATGAGCGGCGGGTAGATGCGCGGATGCTTCGCCAGCGCGTCCGAGAGCGCGAAGCCGACCTCGACATCGCGCGCCACCGACGCCAGCGAATCGCGCAACTTCTTGTTCTCGGTCTGCTCCGCGAGGATCGAGAGCGTCTTGAGGAGGGACAGGCCGGAGCTCACCATCGTCGCCGCCTGACGGGAGACGACGGCGAGGTCCTTCAGGCTGACCTTCTTGCCCCCGCCGATCTCGATCTCACGGTTGAGGCCCGTGCCAGCTTGCGCCTCCTGGAGCGAGACGGGCGAGAGTCCCATCGTGCGCACGCGGTCGACGGCCGCGCTCTCGGTCGGCGCCTCGATGCGCCCCTTGACGATCTTGCCCTGCCCGTTGCGGGCCCTGTATGCCCACGACCGGGCCGGCGCGGCGGTCGCCGCTGCACCGACGGCCATCAGATGGTCCTCCCGCCGGCGTTCGAGCTCGCGAGGTCGCGGCGCGTCACGAGGCGGTTGAACGTCTCGAGGTCCTGCACCTTCTCGAGCGCGTGCTCGTACTGCACCTCGCCCCCGTTGACGAGGTCGGCGAGGTGCTGGTCCATCGTGTGCATGCCCTGCTGGGCACCCGACTGGAGCGCCGAGGTCACCTGGTAGGTCTTGCCCTCGCGCACGAGGTTCGCGATACCGGGCGTGATGAACATGACCTCCGTCGCGACCGCACGGCCGCGGCCGTTGGCGCGCTTGACGAGGGTCTGACAGACGACACCTTGGAGCGTCGCCGCGAGCTGCACGCGGATCTGGTCCTGCTGGTGCGGCGGGAAGACGTCGATGACACGGTCGATCGTCGACGCGGCGCTCTGCGTGTGCAGGGTCGCGAAGACGAGGTGACCGGTCTCGGCCGCGGTCAGGGCGACCGAGATCGTCTCGAGGTCTCGGAGCTCGCCGATGAGGATGACGTCGGGGTCCTGACGGAGGACGTGCTTGAGCGCGTTGGCGAAGGAGTGCGTATCGGCGCCGACCTCGCGCTGGTTGATGAGCGCCTTCTTGTTGTTGTGCAGGAACTCGATCGGGTCCTCGACCGTCACGACGTGGTCGCGACGCGTCTGGTTCACCTGGTCGATGAGGGCGGCGAGGGTCGTCGACTTACCGGAACCCGT
>JAEWCA010000379.1 GCA_023390875.1 Actinomycetes bacterium | reverse complement strand
GTCGTCGCGCGCGGCGGTGTCCGGCAGCAGGCTGGGGAGCACGGCCGACATGACGACGAGCGCGAGCAGCCCGACGACGGCGAGCTGCGGCCCAGGCGTGGCCCCCCGGCCGACCGCGAACGTCCCGACGAGCGCTCCGCCGAACGCCCCGAGGCTCCACCACCCGTGCAGCCCCGCGAGCACGTCCCGGCCCAGCCACCGCTCGACGACGACGCCCTGCGCGTTGATCGCGATGTTCGTCATGCCCTGCGAGCCGCCCCACACCAGCAGGGCCGCCGCGAACGTCCACAGGTTCGGCGCGAGGCCGATCGCCGCGGTCGACGCCGCGTACGGGACGACGGACCACGCCAGCACCCGGCGGCTGCCGAACCGGGCGACGAGCGCACCCGCGGGCACCATGACGAGCCCCGCACCGACCGGCTCCGCGACGAGCGCGAGGCCGAGCTGCGCCGTCGACAGCCCGAGCGCGTGCGTGACGCCGGGGATCACGGGCGTCCACGAGCCGAGCACGGCCGCGTGCACGAGGAATAGCACGGTCACGGCCTTGTGCGGGCCCAGGCGCCCGCCGCCGGTCCCGACCCCGTGCGCGAGCACGTGGTCGACCCGGCCGCTCACCCGACGACCGGCACGTCGAGCGCGTCGACCTGCGCGTCGTCGTCCGGACCCCACCCGTCGAGCAGGTCCGCCTGCGCGAGCAGCTCGGCGGCGAGCTCCTCGTGCCCCTCGGCCCCGACGGTGACGGCGATCCGGCGCAGCAGCCGTCCCCGCAGCCCGGCGCGGTCCTCCTCGCGGACACGGCCGCGGTCGCGCGCGATCGTGAACGCGGCGTCGAACCCGTCGCAGTTCATCTCGACGAGCGTGCGGTAGTACGCGCTCGCGCCGAGCCGCTCCCGGTCGCTGCTCCCGCCGCCGCCGACCCGCACCCGGTACAGGCCGCCGATCGACGGCACGTACGCGAACCGTCCGCCCGCCGCGGACATCCGGTACCAGGTGTGCGTGTCCTCCGACCCGCGGACCGCGGGGAACGGCTGGGCCAGCGCGAGCGCGGTGCGCACGCCGACCGTGGACGTCTGGCTGACGTACCCGCTGCGCGTGCCGATCTCGATCCACGCGTCGTCCCCGTGCACCGGCTGCTCGACGTGCGTGTCGAGCACCTCGCGGACCGACGGGGTCAGCAGGGCCGGGTCGACCGCGCGCCCCTCGCCGTCGACCGGCAGGAACGTCGAGTACACGAAGTCGACGTCGGGCCGCGTCTCGAGGACCTGACGTGTGACCTCGAGCCGCATCGGGTGCGAGACGTCGTCGGCGTCGTGGAACAGCACGAACGGCGCACCCCGCTCCGCGGCCCAGCCGACGCCCGTGTTGCGGCACGGCCCGGGGCCGCGGTTCGTGGCGCAGCGGACGACGTGCACGCGCTCGTCCTGCGCGCGGGCCCCGCCGAGCGCGTCCGCGGCACCCTCCCAGGGGGAGGCGTCGTCGACGAGCACCGCTCGCCACCGCGGGTCGGTCTGCGCGGCGAGGCCGGCGAGCGCCGTCCGCAGGTGCCGCACGTCGCCGGGGCCCGTGAGGTGCACCGGGACGACGAACACGGGCACACCGTCGGTCGGCGCGTCGGACTCCGCGCTGGTGCCAGGACCCGTGGGCGCCGGGCCGCCGGCTGCGCGCGAGCTCACAGCGTCACCAGCTCGTGCCGGGCGGCGGCGAGGACGGCCTCGAGGAGCCGGGCGTTGCCGAGCGAGTCCTCCGCCGCGTACGGCACGTCGGCCGCACCGGCGAGCACGGCCGCCTCGAACGCCTCGACCTCGGCGCGGTAGTGGTCCCCGGCGACCTGCACGGTCTCGACGGTCCGGCCCGCGGCGTCGCGCACCCGGACCGTCGCGGCGTCGCCGGCCATCGCCCACGCGTCGTCCACGCGGACCGACCCGTGCGTGCCCTGCACCTCGTACTGCGCCTGCTGGCCGAAGTCGATGCTGTAGTCGAGCAGCGCGACGCGGTCGTCCGGGAAGTCGACGACCGCGGCGACCGTGGTGTCGAGCCCGGCCGCGTCCCGTCGGGCCGTCGCCTGCACCCGGGTCGGCTCGCCCGGCAGGAACCAGCGCGCGACGTCCGTGGCGTAGCAGCCGACGTCGAACGTGGCGCCGCCCCCGAGCTCGGGGTGCAGCCGGATGTTGCGCGGGTCGTCGATGCGGAACGCGAACGACGCGCGCACCGCCCGGACGTCGCCGATGCGCCCCTGCGCGACGAGCTCGCGGACGTGGGCGTGCTGGGGATGGAAGCGGTACATGAACGCCTCCATCACCAGCACTCCTCGGGCCCGGGCGGCCCCCTGCACTTCCCGGACCTCGGCCTCGCTCATCGCGAGCGGCTTCTCGACGAGGACGTGCTTGCCCGCCTCGATCGCCCGCAGCGCCCACTCCACGTGGAGCGTGTTCGGCAGCGGCACGTACACCGCGTCCACGTCGTCGGCCTCGACGACCGCTGCGTAGTCGGGCAGCAGGCGCGCGCCGGCGTCGACCGCGAGCCGCGTCGTCGGGTCCTCGCCGTCGCCGCGCGTCGCGACGGCGGTGAGCCGACCCGTCGGCGA
>JAEWCA010000365.1 GCA_023390875.1 Actinomycetes bacterium | reverse complement strand
CTCGTCGCGCTCGTGATCGCGTGGGTGTTCCTGCACCCGGGTGGCGTGGTGCTCTACCTGACGCTGATGCTCGGCGCCGCCGCGTGGACGTCGACGCGACGCATCGGGCTCGGCAACCGCGTCCTGGCGACGGCGGCCCTCGCCATCGCGGCCGGGGCGCTCGCCGCGGCCGTGCCGGTGCTGGCGAGCGGTGCGCTGCCCCTGCGGCCGGAGACCGTCGTGCCGTTCGTCGCGCAGCTCATCGGGGGCTCCATGACGGCCGTCTCGCTGACCGGCGGGCGGCTGCGGGACGACGTGCGGACCGAGTGGGACGTCGTCGAGGGGTGGATCGCGCTCGGGGCCACGTCGCGGCAGGCGGTCGCCGAGCAGGCCCGCCGGTCCGTGGCCCGGTCGCTGGTGCCCGCGCTCGACCAGACACGCAGCGCCGGCCTCGTCGTGCTGCCCGGGGCGTTCGTCGGGCTGCTCCTGGGCGGTGCGACCCCGGCGCAGGCCGCCCAGGTCCAGCTCCTCGTGCTCGTCGGGCTCCTCGCGGCGGAGTCCGTCGCGGCCGTCGTCACCGCACAGGCCCTGTCCCGGCGGGTCGGTGCCCTCCGGCCGTCGCTCACGACGGACTGAGGCTCCGGGCCCGCAGCCTGCTGACGACGAACCACCCGACGAGCACGGCGACGCCCGCCACGACCACCCACTGCAGGATCCCGGCGTACTGCTGCACCACGTCCCAGCTCTCCCCGAGCAGGTACCCGGCGCACACGAAGATCGTGTTCCACACGGCGCTGCCCGCCGCGGTGAGCAGCACGAACGTGGCGAGCGGCATGCGCTCGACCCCGGCCGGGATCGAGATGAGGCTGCGGAACACGGGCACCATGCGGCCGACGAACACCGCCGTGCGGGCGTGCCGCCCGAAGAACGCCTCGGCGCGGTCGACGTCCTGCAGGCTGACCAGCGGGACCCGGCCGACGAGCGCCCGCGTGCGGTCCCGTCCGATCAGCGCGCCGACGAGGTAGAGCACGAGCGCGCCGACGACGGACCCGGCCGTCGTCCACACGATCGCCTCGACGAGCCCGAACGTGCCCTGGCTCGCGGTGAACCCGGCGAGCGGCAGGATCACCTCGCTCGGCAGGGGCGGGAACACGTTCTCGAGCGCGATGGCGATCCCCGCGCCGGCCACGCCGAGCGTCTCCATGAGGTGCACGGCCCACCCGGCGACGCCCGAGAGGGCGGACGGGTCGGTGGCGGCGGCGAGCGCGCTCACGCGGCGACGCGGGCCGGGTCGCAGTCCGCCGTCTCAGCCGTCTCGACGTCCCGCCGCGTGACGGTGAGGTACGCGACGATCCCGGCGATCGCGGCGAGGAACAGCACGCTCGTGGTCGTCGTCCCGAGCCCGAGCCCGCCGTCGGCCTTGCTCTGCGACAGCAGGTCGCCGATCGACGCACCGAGCGGGCGGGTGAGCACGTACGCGAGCCAGAACGCGAGCACGGCACCCATCCCGAAGCGGTAGCGGGCCAGTGCGACCACGCCGATCGCCGCCGCGAACAGCACCGTCGACGCGAGGTACCCGAGGCCCAGGCCCTCGGCCAGCAGGTCGCCGGCGGCCGTGCCCAGCGCGAACGTGAACAGGATCGCGAGCCAGTAGAACGCCTCGCGGCGGGTCGTCGTGATCGCGTGGATCGAGAGCGTCCGCTCCAGCCGGTACCAGACCGCGAACGTGACCCCGAGCGCGACCGCGAAGACGACGGTCGTGACCCACAGCGGCACGCCGATCCCGTCGACGAGGTTGTCCGTGACGAGCGTGCCGACCACGCTGATGAGCACGACGGCGACCCAGTACACGGGCGCCACGTACCGGGAGGCACGGAACTGCGCGACGAGGGTCACGACGAGCAGCGCGCCGACGGCGAGGCTCGCGGTCGTCAGCGTCAGGCCGACCGTGCCCGTGAGGTAGTCGGCGAACGTCTCGCCCACCGTCGTCGCGAGCACCTTGATCACCCAGAAGAAGACGGTGATCTCGGGCACCTTGTTCAGGACGCGTCGCGCGGTCGGCGTGAGCGCGGAGGTGTTCGATGTCATGCACGCAGCGTCGGGGACCGATGCTGAGGATCGTCTGAGCCGGAGGGACGCACGTGAAGGTGCTCGTGGTCGAGGACGAGGAGCAGCTCGCCGACGTCGTCCGGCGCGGGCTGGAGGCCGAGGGCATCACGGTCGACGTCATGCGCGACGGCGTCGACGGGCTCTGGGCCGCCACCGAGACCGCGTACGACGTGGTCGTGCTCGACCTCATGCTGCCCGGGCTCAGCGGCCGCGACGTGCTCGTGGGCCTGCGCGAGCGCGGCGTGTGGACGCCTGTGCTCGTGCTCACCGCGCGCGACGAGGACGACGTGCAGGTCAGCCTGTTCGACCGCGGCGCCGACGACTTCCTGCACAAACCGTTCTCGTTCGACGTGCTCCTCGCCCGGTTGCGCGCGCTCGTCCGCCGGGGAGCGCCCGAGCGGCCGGTCGTGCTCTCGGCGGGCGACCTGCGCCTCGAGCCGGCCCGGCGGCGCGTCACCCGCGGTGGCGTCGAGATCGCGCTCACGCCCCGCGAGTACGGCGTCCTCGAGCTGCTGCTGCGCCGGCGCGGCGACGTCGTGACCAAGCGGGAGATCCTCGACAACGTGTGGGACTCCGCGTTCGACGGCGACCCGAACGTCGTCGAGGTGTACATCAGCTACCTGCGCCGCAAGGTCGACGCCCCGTTCGACCGGCGCACCATCCTCACCGTGCGGGGCATGGGGTACCGCGTCGCGGACGACGACGTCTGACGGGCCGCCGACTCAGCTCGCCTCCGGGAGCCGCACGACGAACGCGGCGCCGCCGAGGTCCGACGTCCCGACGCGCACGGTCCCGTCGTGCGACGTGACGAGCCCCCGCACGATCGCGAGCCCCAGTCCTGACCCGCCGGCGGCCCGGGCGCGCCCCTCGTCGAGCCGGGCGAACCTGTCGAACACGCGCTCGCGCGACTCCTCGGGCACACCCGGCCCGTCGTCGTCGAGCCGGAGCTCGACGCCGTCGCCGGTCGCCGCGACCGTGAGCCGCACGTGCGTGGCGGCGTGCCGCACGGCGTTGTCCGCGAGGTTCTGCACGACCCGCTCGAGCTCGCGCGGGTTGCCCCGGACGCGGGCCGGCCGCGTGACGACCTCGACCCGGACGCCCGGGGGTGGCCGCAGCGCGAAACCGACGCGCTCGACCAGGTCGTCCAGGTCGACGTCCTGGTTCCGCTGCGGCGCTCCGCCCTCGGCCGAGCGTGTGAGCACGAGCAGGTCGTCGACGAGCTGCTGCATGCGCTCGTTCGAGCCGGCCACGGCGTGCGCCGTGCGGACCCAGTCGGCGGAGTCCGGGTGCCGCAGTGCGACGTCGAGCTCCGCGCGGACCGCCGCAAGCGGGCTGCGCAGCTCGTGGCTCGCGTCCGCGACGAACCTGACCTGCGCCTGGTGCGCGTCGTGGAGCCGGTCGAGCATCCCGTTGAGCGTGACGGCGAGGCGGGCGATCTCGTCGCCCGTGTGCGGCACCTCGATCCGGGCCCCGGCGTCGGTGTCGCCGATCTGCGCGCTTCGCCGGCGGATCTGCTCCACCGGCTGCAGTGCCCGCCCCGTGAGCACGTAGGTCATGGCCCCGACGACGAGCACGAGGGCAGGCACGGCGACGAGGAGCGCCTGGGCCGCGTCGAGCACGGTCTCGGCGCCCTCGGCGTACGACTGCTGCACGGCGACGGCGTCCGCACCGGGCACGTCGCTCACCCCGAGCAGCACCGTCACGAACGGGCCGTCGCCCGGTCCCACGACGTCGGCGGGGACCTGGACGGCGTGGCCCGCTTCCGGGGCCGCGGTGGTCAGTGGCGGCAGGCCGGCGACGGACGGGCTCGACCGGACCACCTCGCCGTCGTCGAGGACCTGGACGTGGACGGCGCCGGCGGTACCGGGCGCGAAGGTGAGCCCGTCGGTGGTCGCGCCGTCGGTCCGGAGCTCAGCGGCGACGTCGTGCGCGCGGGCGGCGGCCGTCGCCACGGCGCCGCGCTCGACCGAGTTGTGCAGGACGACGAGCAGCGCGAGCGACGCGAGCACGAGCGCGATCGTCACCGCGCCCATCGCGGCCAGCGCGGAGCGCGCGCGGACCGACAGGTGCCACGGCCACGTCATGCGGCGCAGACTAGCCGCGCGCCGCCGCACGACGCGTGGCGGACATCCGGGCCACCAGCGCGACGATCGCGAGCGTCAGCACGAGCGCCACGTGACCGGAGCCGAGCGCCAGGCCGCCACGCTCGTGGGAGACCCCCAACCAGTCCGCGAACGACGCACCGACCGGTCGCGTGAGGACGTATGCGAACCAGAACGCCGCGATCGCGGCGAGCCCGAACCACCGGTAGCCGATCGCCGGCACGAGCAGGACGGCGGAGAACAGGAGCCCGGCGGCGAGGTACCCGAGGTGCAGCGTCACGGCCGCGAGGTCCCCGGCGGCGGTGCCGAGGGCGAACGTCGCCATCACGGTCGCCCAGTAGAACAGCTCGCGCCGCGTCGACCGGATGCTGTGGATCGACAGCGTCCCCTCCGTGCGGTGCCACAGCACGAACACCGCCGCCAGGCCGACCGCGAACGCGACCGTCGACACCGCGTACGGCACGCCCAGGCCGACGTGCACGACGTCCGCGGCCATCGTGCCGAACACTCCGACCATCGACACCGCGCACCAGTACCGCCACGGCACGTACCGGCCCGAGCGCAGCTGGACCACCAGGGCGACGGCCAGGCCCGCGGCGCCGAGCAGCACCGCGAGCTCCGGCGGCATCACGCGGACGAGGTAGTCCGAGCTCGACTCGCCCATCGCCGTCGTCAGCGCCTTCGTCACCCAGAAGATCGCCGTCACCTCCGGGACGCGGCTCAGCGCCTCGGACATCGGGGTGGTGGTCCGCAGAGCGGTGGGTTCGCCGGTCGTCACGGGGCACAGGGTGGCGCGGCGAACCTTCAGATCTGCTGAGCGTCCGGCGTCCTCCCGCGCGTCGGCGGGGTGCGTGTCAGTGGTCGGAGGCACCCTGGTGCGCATGGTGACGATCTCCTGCTCGTGCGGTGCGGCGGCGACGACCCGGCGCAACCCGCTGCGTGGTCTGACGGTCGAGGAGCGCGAGGCGCTCATCCGGTCCGCGTTCTCGGTGCACGCCGGCTTCCTCGCGGTCGAGGTCGACTGCTCGTGGCACCCCGCGCACGTCGACCCGACGGAGGCGTGCTTCGTGCTCGCCGACCTCGACGCGATCGACGCGACGGACGGGCTGCCCGGCGAGGACGCGGGCCGCATCCGGGCGCTGCTCGAGGAGTCGCACGTCGGCGGGCAGGCGCTGCCCGTCGAGGCGCAGGTCGGGTCGGTGCGGTTCCGGGTGACGCCCGCGGACGACTTCATGGGGTACGTGACGTACCTGGTGCACGACGGGCCGACGACGCTGCTCGAGGTCGGCGTGCCCCGGACCGAGCCGCACGTGCTGGCCGAGCTCGTGGACCTGTTCCGCACGCACGGCCGGGCGGCCGTCGTGCAGGTCGACGGGCTCGCGCCCCGGATCGGGCTCGGTGCCGCCATCGAGGGTGTGCGCCGGGCGCGGACGGCGTCGGTCGCCTGACGGGACGGAGGTCGCGGGGATGAGCGCCGCACCCGTCGAGCCCGAGCCCGAGCCCGAGCCCGCGACAGCGCGCGTGCCCGCGGGTGCGGGTCGTGGTCGGGTCGAACCCGCGACCGCCGAGGACGCCCTGGCGATCCACCGGCTGCGGCGGTCGCTCGAGGACTGGATGGTCGCGCACGGCGTCGACCAGTGGCGCCCCGGCGAGATGCCGCTGCAGCGCGTGGTCGACGAGGTCGCCGACGGCCAGTGGCACGTGGTCCGGGACGCCGAGGTGGGCATCGCCGGCGCGTTGCGGCTGCTCTGGGAGGACGAGCCGTTCTGGGGTCCGGACCAGCCGCCCGCGGTGTACGTGCACGGCCTGATGGTCGACCGCCGCCGCAGCGGCCACGGGATCGGGACGGTCATGCTCGACTGGGCGGCGGCGCAGGGCCGGGCGGCGGGCGTCGGGCTGTTCCGGCTCGACTGCCGCACCACGAACCCGGTGCTGCGCGACTACTACGAGGGCTACGGGTTCACGGTCGTCGGGCGCAAGGACTTCCCGACGTTCAGCGCGACGCTGCTGGAGCTCGCCCTGCCCTGACGGGTGTGGCGAACATGCACCCCGCGCACGACGGCGGCCGGAGCTCGGCGGGTGCGCAGTCGGAGCACGCGGCCGCTGGACGCACGACGAGCCCGGCGCTCACCGCGTGGTCGAGCGTCGCGGTGACGAGGTCGACCGGCAGCCCGAGCCGCTCCGCGACCCGCCCGGGCAGCAGCCCTCGGTCGGTCTCGCGCAGCACGTCCGCGAGCACGGTCACAGCAGCCGCCCCACCTGGAACACGGTGACGGCGAGCACCCACGCGAGCACGAGCTGCGCGGCGACGGCACCGCCGGTCCACCGCCACCCGAACAGCCGCGCCTGCTCGGCCATCGTCGCGAGGCACGGCGTGTACGCGAGGACGAACAGCAGGAACGCCAGCGCGGCGGCCGTGGGAGCACCGCCCGACGCCGCGTCGAACGTCGCGGTCAACCGCGACCCGAGGTCGCCGGGCTGCGACGGGTCGGACGGCTCGGTGACCGCGTACGTCTGCGCCATCGACCCGACCACGACCTCCTTCGCGACGAACCCCGTCATGAGCGCCGCGGCCGCGTGCCAGTCGTCGAACCCGGCGGGCGCGAACACCGGTGCGATGCCGTCGGCGACCCGCCCGTACACGCTGTCCTCGACGGGCACGTCCGCGACGTGATGACCGGGCGCCGCGGGCACCGCCATGAGCACCCACACGACCGACAGGGTCGTGACGATGATCGCGCCGGCCTTCGTCACGAACGACAGGACCCGCACCCACGTCGACGCGGCGGTCGACCGCAGCCGGGGGCGCTGGTACGCGGGCAGCGCGAGGACGAACGGCTCCCGCTCGACGTCCCGGAACAGCGTGCGCCGCAGCACCGATCCGGCCCCGATGACGAGCAGCGCCGACACCACGTACATCGCGAGCACGACGGTGCCGGGGTCCTGCGGGAAGAAGACGGACGCCAGCATCAGGTAGACCGTGAGCCGCGCGGTGCACGACGTGAGCGGCACGAGCAGGCCCGTGAGCAGCCGCTGCCGCGCGTGCGGCAGCACCCGGGTCGCGGACAGCGCGGGCAGGTTGCAGCCGAACCCGACGACGAGCGGGATCACGGCCCGCCCGTCGAGCCCGACGGCCCGCATCGCCCGGTCGGCGACGAACGCCGCCCGTGCGAGGTACCCGGAGTCCTCGAGCAGTGCGATCGCCACGAAGATCAGCGCCATCAGCGGCACGAACGACAGCACCGTCGCGACCCCGGCCAGCACACCGTCGACGACGAACGACGCCGCCCAGTCCGGCGCGGGCCCGAGCACGGTCCGGACCCCGCCGCCGAGCCACCCGTTGAGGGCCGTGTCGACCGCGTCCATCAGGGGCGTCGCCGCGGCGGTGACCAGCTCGAACAGCGCCCACATCACCGCGAGCAGCGCGGGGAGGCCGACCCAGGGGCGCAGCAGGACCGCGTCGACCCGGTCCGACCAGGTGCGGGGCGCGGGGGCGTCGGTCGCGTCGAGGCCCGCGGCCGACATCACCTGCTGCACCCAGCCGAACAGGGCCTCGGCCTCGCCGAGCCGGTCGTCGGCGCGCGCGGGGCCGTCGTGGGCCGGGTGCTCGGCGGGGTCGGCCGGGTGGGCGGCGGTCGGGCGGCAGTCGATGACGGGCGGCGTAGGCC